>CAVHWG010000087.1:0-8571 GCA_963639645.1 Firmicutes bacterium TM09-10
CAGTCTGTGTCCCGGCGAACAGCCGCCTTCGGAATTGTCCAAACTTTGGCGGACATAAATCATAAAATAAGCGAAACGGGCACTGCGTCAAATTCGTGATTCTGAATGACTAGCCTTCAAAAATATGCATATGATTCGAGGTATCATTCAATGATTGATAAAAAAGGACGCAAACGACCAGGAGACGGATCGACGCAATCGAGAGCAAGAGAGGCGGCGCCATGCGGAAAAGGAAACAGGCGAGGCGTATGTATGTAAGAAGCAGGTGTTGCAGAATATAAAGGAGGATACAAAGGTGGTAATAAGGGATGTGAATTTGGAGACGGTATGCGGAATTACGAGTACGATCCCGGATAATCTGCTGGATGAAGTGGCTTTCGCGGGAAAGTCGAATGTAGGAAAATCATCACTGATCAACGGACTGTTGAACCGTAAGGCATTGGCGAGAACGTCGTCGCAGCCGGGCAAGACGCAGACCATCAATTTCTATAATGTGAATAACGCCATGTATCTGGTGGATCTGCCGGGATATGGCTATGCGAATGCGAATGTGGAGATCAAGGCAAAGTGGGGACAGATGATCGAGAATTATCTGCACACCTCAAAGAAGCTGAAAGCGGTATTTCTACTCATTGATATCCGCCATGAGCCGTCCGAGAACGATCAGATGATGTACGAGTGGATGGAGCATCAGGGCTTTGCCCCGATCATTATTGCGACGAAGGCAGACAAGCTGAAACGTGGACAGGTAATAAGACATGTCCAGATGATCCGCGAAGTGCTCGGCGTGCAGGAGGAGACGATCGTGATTCCGTTCTCTGCGGAGACAAAGCAGGGACGAGAGGAAATCTGGGAGCTGATCGAGTCACTGGTGGAACTTCCGGAAGATCCGAAGGAAGTCAGGAAAGCTCAGGAGAAGGAAAAAGCACAGGCTGTGAAAACTTCTACGAGAAAGCCGCGCTGGAAGGCAACCGACCGTCCGGTGGCAAAGAAGACCATGAAGAAAGAGAAAGCCAAAAAGGCTGCGAATAAAAAGAAAGCGAAGAAGAAATAAGGTATGAAGAAAAACAAGTATGTTTTTGTGCTCGTGTTACTCGTCGCGATCACATTGATCAGCGGACTTTTAACAAATGCATATGTCAGCAAAAGCGGCAGCAAGCAGGAAGAACACGCTTTGACCGTTGTGACATCGTTTTATCCGATGTATATTGCGGCGCTCAATGTTGTTGGTGACACCGAAGGGATTCATCTGCAGAACTTAAGCGAGCCGCAGACCGGATGTCTGCATGACTTTCAGCTGACACCGGAGGATATGAAGCTGCTCTCAAACGCGGATGTATTCATTATCAATGGTGGAGGGATCGAGTCCTTTATGAAGGATGTGGCGAAATCCTACCCGAACCTGAAGATGATCGAAGCGTGCGAGGGCATTGATCTGCTGGAGGACGAAGGCGAGGAAAATGCGCATGCGTGGATGAGCGTTGCCACATACGAGCAGCAGGTTGCCAATATTGCGACCGGACTTGCGGTGGCGGACACGAAGAATGCGGCTTTTTATCAGGAGAATGCGGATGCGTACTGTGCGAAGCTGGATAAGCTCTCTGCGCGCCAGCAGGCGGTCGCAAAGAAAGCGGAAGGACAGTCAGTCATCCTGTTCCATGAGGCGTATGATTATGTGGCGGAAGATTATGGACTGAATGTCGCTTATGTGCTTGATCTTGACGAGGAGCGTCAGGTCAGTGCGGGCGAGGTTGCGGATGTGCTTTCGGCAATCCGGGACGATCACGTGAAGTATATCCTTGCGGAAGAACTGTACGGCAAAAGCATGGGAGACACGGTTGAGAAAGAGACAGATGCAACCGTTATCTATCTGGATGCATTAAACCGTGGCGACTACGATGCAGACAGTTATATCAAGGGGATGTCGGCAAATATTGACTTATTGGAGCGTTATTTTAATAAGTAAAAGAAAGGAATCTTAGATGCGTAAGATCATACAGCCATGCGGCTTTCATTGTATCAAAGTAAATCATCTGGGTGTGCGTTTCAACGAGCAGGTCGTGCTCGAGGACGTCAATCTGCACATTCACTGTGGCTCGCTGAATGCGGTCATCGGCAAGAACGGAGCGGGCAAATCAACGCTGATCCGTGCGATGCTCGATAATGTGCCGCACACAGGAGAGATTGAATTCCGTGATACGAAGGACGGCAAGATGCAGAAACTCAAGATCGGATATGTACCGCAGTCGGTCAATATTGAGAAGAATACGCCGGTCAGTGTGTACGATCTGCTGGCAAGCTACGAGTCGCGCTATCCGGTATTTTTATCGAAGCGCAAAAGTGTATATGATAAAATCAGGGAAAGCCTTCGCATTTTCGAGGCAGAGGATCTGATCGACAAACAGGTGTGCAATCTCTCAGGCGGACAGCTGCAGCGCGTGCTTTTGTCACTTGCCATCATGGATGAGCCGAATCTGCTGCTTTTGGACGAGCCGGTGTCTGGTATCGACCAGAACGGAATGGAGCTGTTCTATAAGACGATGACCTATCTGAAGGAGCATTATGATCTGGCGATCATCCTGATCTCGCACGATCTGGATTATGTCGCAAAGTATGCGGATCATGTCGTGCTGCTTGATAAGACGGTCTTAAAGCAGGGGTCTGCGAAGGAAGTGTTCTCGAGTCCGGAATTCGAGAAGATCTTCTCGGTAACAAACGAAGAAAAATGGATCAAGGAGGATGACAACAATGATTAACTGGTTATCCTGGCTGGATTTTGGATTTATGCGAAATGCGCTGATCGCGATCCTCATCATTACGCCGCTTTTTGGTTTGATGGGAACGATGATCGTCAATAAGAAGATGGCGTATTTTTCGGATGCACTCGGACATTCTGCATTGACCGGTATCGCGGTCGGTGTGGTGTGCGGAATGGCAGACACGAATATTTCGATGGTGATTTTTGCAATCGTTTTTGCGTTGCTTCTGAATCAAATCGGAAGTTCAAATAAGGCATCGGCGGACACGATCATATCCGTGTTCTCGTCCTGCTCCGTGGCGATCGGACTTGCGATCCTGTCCAAAGGCGGCAATTTCAGCAAGTATTCGAGCATTCTCGTCGGGGACGTGCTCAGCATCACAAAGCGTGAGATTGTATTTCTTGCGATCATCTTTGTTGTGACGATCCTGTTCTGGCTGTGCTGTTTTAACTGGCTGAATGCAAGCTGCATCCACCGCGCACTCGCGGCGAGCAAACGAATTCCGGTCCGTCTGATGGACAATCTGTTTGCGGTGCTGGTCGCTTTGATCGTTACACTGTCGATCAAGTGGGTCGGAATTTTAATCATCAATGCGCTGCTCATTCTGCCGGCGGCATCGAGCCGCAATCTGTCGGAAAACATGAGGGAGTATCATTTCTTCTCGGTTGTGTTCTCGTTGTTTTCCGGTGTGCTTGGACTGATCCTGTCGTATTACACGAATGTGGCGACGGGACCGATGATCGTTATTATCGCATCGATCATCTATTTCAGCACATATCTGTTCGGACGTAAGCAATGAGCGTCCGGTGAAAAACACAGCAACATAAGAGAAATATGCCTGCGCCTTGGATCGGGTGAAGATATCGGAGCCGACAGGCATAAATGGGAGGAAACAGGAAAATGCTATCAATGATTGAGTCAGTCAACAATGTGGTCAACAACTTTATATGGGGCGTTCCGGCGATGATCTGTATCATCGGTGTGGGACTGTTCTTAAGTTTTCGGACCGGATTCATCCAGATCCGCAAGTTCGGTTACGCGATGAAAATGACGTTTGTCCGTATGTTCAAAAAGCGTGAGGCATCGGACGGAGCGCTCACACCGTTTCAGGCGGTATGTACCGCTTTGGCGGCGACTGTCGGAACCGGAAATGTAGCCGGAGTTGCCGGAGCCATCGCGATCGGCGGTCCGGGCGCGGTATTCTGGATGTGGATCTCCGCACTTCTCGGAATGTGTACAAAGTTCTCGGAAGTTGTGCTTGCGGTGCGTTTTCGTGAGACAAATGCGGACGGCGAGCTGGTCGGTGGCCCAATGTACTACATTAAAAACGGTTTGAAAAAGCAGTGGCACTGGCTGGCATATCTGTTTTCGCTGTTCGGCGTGCTGACGGTGTTTGGAACCGGTAATGCGACACAGGTCAATACGATCACCACAGCGATCGACTCAGCATTGTACAATTACGATCTGCTTCCGGAGAGTTTTGCTCCGACACTGAACCTGGTCCTCGGAATCGTTTTGGCGGCACTGATCGCGCTGATCCTGATCGGAGGAATCAAGCGAATTGGACAGGTGACGGAGAAACTCGTTCCGTTTATGGCGGTCATCTATATTCTGCTTGCAATCGGTGTGGTTCTCATCAATATCAAGTCGGTTCCGGCTGTGTTCGGAGCCATCTTCGAGGGCGCGTTTAATCCGTCTGCCGTAACCGGCGGTGCGGTCGGAAGCTTCTTCATGAGTATGAAAAAAGGCGTATCGCGCGGAATTTTCTCGAACGAGGCGGGACTCGGAACCGGATCGATCGCACATGCCTGTGCCGATACGAGAAAGCCGGTCAAGCAGGGATTTTTCGGAATCTTTGAGGTGTTTGTGGATACGATCGTTATCTGTACGCTGACCGCTCTGGTCATCCTGTGCAGCGGTGTGCCGGTCGGATACGGCGATGCGGCAGGCGCGGAGCTTACGATCAGCGGATTTACATCCGCGTACGGTGGCTGGGTATCGATCTTTACGGCGGTTGCAATGTGCTGCTTCGCTTTTTCCACGATCATCGGCTGGGGACTTTACGGAACACGATGTATCGAGTTTCTGCTCGGTTCGCGCGCGAACAAGCCGTTTATGGTGGCTTACTCACTGGTTGCCATCGTAGGAGCGACCATGAATCTGGGACTGATGTGGAGCATTGCAGAGACCTTTAACGGTCTGATGGTTATTCCGAACCTGATCGCGGTATTCCTGCTGTCCGGCGTGGTTGTCAAGCTGGTCAGGGAGTACTTTGAGGGCGAAGGCAACCAAGGCTGATAGTTTTTTTCAATAAGTGCATCGGGTTTGACCGGTGCACTTAATTATGTTACAATTGTTGTATACAAAATACAGAGGGTTAATACATGGACGAGATAACGCTGAAAGCATTGGCCAAGGTCAATCTTGGACTGGATGTGATACGAAGAAGAGAGGACGGCTACCATGAGGTCCGCATGGTCATGCAGACGATTCATCTGTACGATCGGCTGGATATTGCAAGAAGCCATGAGCCGGGAATCCGTATACAATCGAATCTGAATTTTCTGCCGGTGAATGAGAATAATCTGGTCTATAAGGCGGGCAAGCTTTTGATGGACGAGTTTGGAATCACGGACGGTGTGGAGGTGAAGCTGACGAAGCGTATTCCGGTCGCTGCGGGTATGGCAGGCGGAAGTACGGATGCGGCATCGATGCTCTACGGAATGAACCAGATCTTCGGCCTTGGGTTGTCGAGAAAAGAACTGATGGAGCGCGGTGTGCAGATCGGGGCGGATGTTCCGTACTGTCTGATGCGCGGTACGGCTTTGGCGCAGGGAATCGGAGAGAAGCTTTCGCAGCTGCCGCCGATGGTGAAGTGTCCGGTGCTGATCGCAAAGCCTGCGGTATCCGTATCGACCAAGTTTGTGTATCAGAATCTGAAGCTGGACGAGCATACGAAGCATCCGGATATTGACGCTTTGATCGGCGCAATCAAACAAAAAGATTTTGCCGGAATCTGTGGTAATATGGGCAATGTGCTGGAGAGTGTGACGATTCCGAATTATCCGGTGATCGCCGAGATCAAGGATAAGATGATGGAAGCGGGGGCGTCACATGCGATGATGAGCGGAAGCGGTCCGACTGTATTTGGTCTGTTTGAGGATGAGGAGACGGCGCAGCGTGCG
The DNA here is from genome assembly GCA_963639645.1 of Firmicutes bacterium TM09-10. Lineage (GTDB taxonomy): Bacteria > Bacillota > Clostridia > Lachnospirales > Lachnospiraceae > Roseburia. Next base: position 5,945 of record CAVHWG010000087.1, read on the forward strand.
CGCGATGTTGTGAAGGAATCCGGGCTGGCGCGCCAGGTGTATCTGACTTCAATCTATAACAATCGGCGCAAGTAAGCTGCAATCGATAAGACGAATGGAGAAGATGAGAAGATGACGGACGATTTGACACTGAATATGAATGCATATCTGCCACTGCGTGATGTCGTGTTTAACACGCTTCGCGAGGCAATTCTTAAGGGGGATCTCAAGCCGGGGGAGCGCTTGATGGAGTTACAGCTTGCATCCAAGCTCGGTGTGAGCCGAACGCCGATCCGTGAGGCCATCCGGATGCTTGAGCAGGAAGGACTTGCGGTCACGATGCCGAGAAAAGGCGCGGAAGTGGCGAAGATGACACTCAAGGACATGGAGGATGTGCTGGAGATCCGCGAGGCTTTGGACGAACTTGCGGTGCGCATTGCCTGTGAGAAGATTACAGATGAGCAGTTGAAACGTCTCAGGGAGGCCAAGGAGCTATTTGAAACGAGCACGAAAACGGGAGATGTCAAGATGATCGCGGAGGTGGATGTGAGTTTCCACGATGTTATCTATGAGGCGACGGGCAATCCGAAGCTGGAGACGCTGCTGAACAATCTGCGTGAGCAGGTGTACCGTTACCGTGTCGAGTACATCAAGGATCCGCAGAATTATCCGGTGCTGATCCGTGAGCATGAGGCAATCCTGCTTGCTCTCAAGGAGCGCAATGTGGCGAAGGCGGAGAGCGCGATGCATGAGCATGTTGCCAATCAGGCGGCTGCGGTCAAGAATGTGATTCAGCAGCAGGAGTAAATGAATATATTTGTCCGTGATGGACATTCTAAAGGATGAACGCCTGGCGTTCATCCTTTTTTGGTTGCGCAACTGTATATAGTGGAAGACTTCTGCGCTGTAACTTCTGAGTTGACACTAGTTATCCACAATCATGAATTTGCAGGAAAAATATGAATCTAGAGGGTAACAATTTTGAGTAATAAGAAAACACGAATTTCACGAAATATAGATGAGAATATTGCGCGTTACAAGGAAATCTTCGCAGAATGTGCGGATATTAAAATGCGCACAATGCGGCTGGGGGCGAACCGCGGTACGCGATGCTTTCTTGCGTACATTGAGGTGGCGGTCGGCAACACGCTTCTGGAGAATACGGCGCTTGGAAGATTGCTTGGTGCGCTCGAAAAATTTCCGGAAGAGAATATGGTGGAGGTGCTCGATGCAAATGCGCCTGGAATCGTGGATGCGACGCCTTTTGCGTATATCGAGGATGCGGCGGCGGGAATGCTGACCGGCGATGCGATCCTTTTTGTGGATGGTTATGATAAGGCACTCAAGATCGCTGATCAGGGCTACCCGGGAATGGGTGTGCAGGAGCCGGACTCGGAGAAGGTGATCCGCGGATCGAAGGAGGGATTTACCGATTCGGTCAAGACGAACACGGCACTCATCCGCAAGCGAATCCGCTCCACGCGTGTCAAAGTGCAGGAACTCAACCGCGGTGTCCGCTCGCACACGGCGATCGACCTTGTTTATATGGAGGATCTTGCGTATCCGTCCGTGATCGAGGAGATTAAGCGACGGATCGGGGAATACGAGATCGACGGCATTATGGACAGCGGTGTTGTGGAACAGCTTACGGAGGAGAAGTGGTATTCGCCGTTTCCGCAGTTTCAGACAACACAGCGACCGGACAGGGCGGCGCTTGCGGTCATGGAGGGGCGCGTGGTGCTTCTTTCGGACAATTCTCCGGTCGCGCTCATTCTGCCGACCGATTTTAACTCGTTTTTAAAGACCAGTGATGATTATTACAACCGGTTTGAGGTTGCGACGTTTGCGAGGATTCTTCGTTACATGGCGGCTTTTTTCGCGATGACACTGCCGGGGCTGTATCTGGCAGTCACGAATTTTCATACGCAGATCCTGCCGACGCCGCTGTTGCTTTCCTTCTGGGAGGCACGGATCGGTGTGCCGTTTCCGGCGGCACTGGAAGTCGTGTTGATGGAAGTATCGTTTGAGCTTCTGCGTGAGGCGGGCGTGCGGCTGCCGGGGGCGATGGGAAATACGATCGGTATCGTGGGGGGTCTGATCATCGGACAGGCGGCGGTGGATGCGAATCTGGTCAGTCCGATCGTGGTGATCGTTGTGGCGTTTACGGCGCTGTGCTCGTTCTCGATTCCGAATGAGGAGTTTGCGTTCTCGTTTCGCATTCTCAAATTCTATATGATCGCGTTGTCCGCGTGGCTCGGATTCTTCGGTTTCCTGCTCGGGCTGCTGACGATCCTCATTCATCTGTCGCATCTGAAAAGTTTCGGCATTCCGTATCTGATGCCTTTTACCGGGGCGGACCTGACGGGCTATGAGGATATGCGCGATACGATCTGGCGCGCACCGCTTCGGAAGATGACACGGCGGCCGATCTACGCAAAGCGCGGGGAACGGGTGCGATTACGAAAAAATAAAGGAGCGGGGCGCGATTCTTTCAAAGAAAAATAAGATTATGATAGGCGTTTGCGAAACTCTTGTGGCGGCTCGACTGGCTCGGCTTGCTCTGCGGCTGGCTTTTTCGTTGCCACTTGTTATTCAAAATCAGGAATTTGCTGAAAATCTCCATTTGGCTCCTTTTATGATTTCTGTCC
>CAVHWG010000088.1:0-5095 GCA_963639645.1 Firmicutes bacterium TM09-10
TGATGGTTGCCTTTCCCGGATTCTTCATTTTACAACATTCTAAATTATAATTCTAAATTATAATTCTATCTTATATAAACACGATCGTCAGTGTTCCGAAATTCGTCTCACCGCTCACAAGCAGACGATGTGTGCTCGTACCCTCCATTCGTCCACGCATATTGACGCTTCCGAACGCTTTTTCCACATTGACATCCACATTCCATGCACGCGGAACGTAAAGGCTGATCTCACCGAAACTGTTGTCGATATATACCGACGCACTCTCACCCTGAATGATCGCATTGTCAAAGTATACGCTGGTTGATCCGAAACTGTTGTCTACGCTTACCGTGCACAGATTGTCGGTGTTGATATACTTGATCGATTCACTGAATATGTTGTCAAAATTGAGATTTTCGCCGTTGCACTGCTCACTGTTGGAACCTGACATATTGCCATACATATGACCTTCACTCCATTTGCGATGCTTTTTCGGCTTAAAGATCAGGGAAAGTCCGATGCTGCCGAGAAGCGCTGCTCCGAGTACCGGCCAAGGCGTGAATGCGGAAAGGCCGAGCGGAGCCGAAAACAGAATGCAGATAAAGGCGATTGGGAACAGAATCTCCCAGAAATTCACATGGCGGATGCCTTCGATAAAAATCCATACACAAAATACAGCAAGAATCACACTGAATGCACTGATGCCCGGGAAAGACCAGATCTTGCTTGCGATCAGATAGAACGCGCCGACGAGGAATAATAATCCCCATAAAATTTTTCCGATGTTTTTACTCATTTTCATTGATGTAACCTCTTTTCTTCTAATTTACTGATCAACGGTTTATAATAATATCTCGATACAAAAACCTGTTTATGTGTTCCGGCAAACGTGACCGTGCTTGATGAGGTCAGGTTGCGGCTGATGGAATAAATGTGGTTCGTGTTTAGGATCGCCGACTTGGATATCCTCATAAAGAATCCCGGCAGCATCTCCTCCAGCTGGTACAGCTTGTATTTTGTCTCGTAGATGTCATCCTTCGTGTGTGCGTGAATGACATCGCCCTCCGTCTGGAAGAACAGAATATTGTCCAGTTGCAGATAATACTCCGTCGTGCTCTTGTAGAAGACATATTTCTGTCCGGCATTGACCACATCGCTGACGGATTTCTGAATCTGTGCGACCTCGTCCGTCAGGCCTCTGCAGCGTATGAGGACTTCGTCCTCCTGCAGACTTTCGTCAATTTCGATTTTGATTTTCATGTTAAACTCCTTGGTTTATTACAAAAGATCCTCCATATCTGCAGTATACTTTCGATCGATTGTCTTGTTTAATGTGAGTATATGCAAAAGCCCCGCTTCTGTAAATAGATTTCCGGTAAGTGGTAACGTTTCAACGCCAAGTGGTAGAAATTGTAAGTTCTATTGAAATCTGCCTGCACAAGTTCTATAATGAAAAGCGTCTGTTTACGGAACCCCCGAAGACATCAGGAAGCTGACTGTGTGCAGCAGCTATTCTGACATGCTCGCTTTTTCCCGGACGGACAAACTCATTAAGACACCGTATTCTCACCAAGGAGAAACGGAAGTAGGAGGTAAATTTCATATGAGTAACACAGCTACAGCTTCTGTTTCCAGAAGCACAATCGTCACTATTGCAGAGACTGCTCTGCTCACAGCAATCATAATTCTGATGGCGTTCACCCCACTCGGATATCTGCGCATCGGCATTACACAGATCACGTTTATCGTCGTACCGGTAGCCGTTGGCGCGGTTCTTCTCGGACCGAAAGCCGGAGCGTTCCTCGGATTTGTATTCGGTGTATCCAGCCTGATGCAGCCGGAATCGCTCGCCATGTTCGGCATCATCCCGTGGCAGACGATCGTTGTCACCATTGTTCCGCGTATTTTCGTCGGACTTGTTCCCGCATTCTTATTCCAGGGATTAAATAAAGTCAGCAAAAAGCGTTCGCTCAACGCAGCGATTTCATGCCTTGTTGCGCCTTTGACCAACACAATCCTGTTTCTCGGATTTATGGCCTTTTTCCTGCGCGACTTCATGATCGCACAGTATCCGAATATCTACGGCGTGTTCGCGGGCAAGGGATTCTGGGTATTCTACGGTGCAATGTTTGTGGGCGTGGCGCTCAATATCGTTCTGGAAGCTGCAAGCTGTCTGATCATCGCCACTGCGATCTGTAACGCATTGTGGCACACAGTAAATAAATAAGAGGTTTTCTATGGAAACAAATGAGACAGTATTAAAAGAAATTGATTTCATGCAGATCGACGGATTCAAGGTCGGTCATGCCGAGGATAAACTCGCCGGAACCGGATGTACGGTTCTGTTGTTTGACCGGCAGGCGCCTGCCGGCGTGGATGTCCGCGGTGGCGGTCCCGCGTCAAGAGAGACTCCGCTTTTGAATCCTATGGCAGACTGCAAGGGACTTCACGCACTGCTTTTGTCCGGCGGCTCCGCTTATGCGCTAAACGCAGCGACCGGCGTCATGAACTTTCTGGAAGAGCGTGGCATCGGCCTCGCGGTCGGTCCGACCGTCGTTCCGCTTGTCTGTCAGTCGGATATTTTTGATCTCGGATTCGGCAGCGCGAATGTGCGCCCGGATGAAGCGATGGCATACCGCGCCTGCGAAAATGCCTCATACGGCTCCGTACCGCAAGGCAACTGCGGTGTCGGCTGCGGATGCACCGTCGGCAAACTGATGGGACCGGAAAACTGTATGAAAAGCGGCATCGGCTGCTATGCCGTTCAGGTTGGTGAGCTGATGGTCGGCGCGATCGTCGCGGTCAATGCCTTAGGCGATGTCTATGATATGCAGACTGGCAGACTTCTTGCCGGATGCTACAAAGACGGACATCTGGTTTCAAGCGAAGAGCTTCTGTACAAGCTCGCAGCAGATCAGAAACTATCCAACGCAAACACAACCATCGGCGCGATCATTACCAACGCAAAGATGGATAAGACCACACTGTGCAAAGTCGCATCCATGGCACACAATGGATACGCACGCACCATCCGCCCTGTGCACACCATGGCAGATGGCGATTCGATCTACGCATGTTCGGTCGGCGAAGTCGCTTCCGATGTCAATGTGGTCGGAACACTCGCGGCACATGTCATGGGTATGGCGGTCAACAATGCCGTGCTTCATGCGGAAAGTATGCTCGGCACGATCGCATGTAGGGATCTGTAAAACAAGTATTTTCATGCGAGTGAAACTTAAATTTTTATTCTTTATCAAGGAAAAAGCACTGGAAAACCCGAAAATAATGGGTTTACAGTGCTTTTTGTATCAATATCCTACCACTTCGTGCGCAATACCTCCCCCTTAAGGTATAAATTTCCCCGCACTCCCTCCTTGATTGGTTCCAACTGCTGCTGGTTGACGAGGTACGAGATATTTTGCCGTGTACATTCCAATAGATTGCTGCTTTCCGTTGTATCCAACACATTTTTGCGCACAAACGCTTTAAAATCATTTAATTTTAGAGGAATGCCAACTCCTGATTCATACAAAGTCTTTACCGGTATATCAATGGAATCATTGAATGTGACATAATATCCCCCGGTTCCGATTTTGGCGGATTGGTACACTGCTTCATGCTTAAGAATTTTCTCAATATCCTCCACACCGGTCAATTGCGCAAGTTCAATCTTTCGAACCGTCTGATCTGCAAAAAAGCAAAGCAGCGCATACTCATCCACGGGCACACACTCTACCAGATTGTGTTTCTGTCGCTCAACCACATAATCCGGAAGACGATCGATTTTCCTGATGTAGAGACTGTCCTGCGAACATCTTCCTTCTGATATTTCAAGAAATTTCATCTCATCATAGGATTTCATGTGATGATTTTTTAAAATTGCATCGATGTTTTGTCTGCCGCTCGGGATCACCCGCTCCTTCACCCATAAGAAACTAATGTCGCGCGGAATCGTAAAAATATGCTTTTTGACATAAACCGAAAAAAGAAACGGCGCCGTCCACTCATCCAGATATTCCGGCAACTCTGCGATGCAGGTTTTCTCTTTCTCATAATAGAGCAGAACTCCCGCGGACATTGCATTCTCTTCATCGATGATTTCATAGATTTTCATATACCTGATACCTCTCATAAATCATATTCCAAATCTTGTCCCTAAAAACATCCGATACAAGTGTTTCCAAACCTTCAAAAATGATACCCCGATCCGATTCCTTCAATTTGTTAGAAAAAACATCGCCTTCCCCTTTGATCAGTTCCAGATTCTGGAGGCACGAATAGCCACCAATAAAGTTCTGACACCTTTTATCCTCCATGATGTCAAACTTCCCGGCAGCTTCATCCGACATACAGGAATATAACAGGGACAAACCATGGTCAAAAAGCGGAGCAATTCGTACGGAAAGTGTCCTTGGATTTCTGAGAATTTCAATATTAGCGCCGTGGCGATCCCGATTCAGTATCAGATAATCGATTGCGATCATCTGATCGATATATTTTTCCCTCAACCTCGATATCTGCATGGATCAGTTCATAGGAAAGATGCTCCACCCCTAATAGCGTAAGCAGCCGATCCACTATGATTTCGTTTATGCATTCATGTCCGATCACACCATTTACAGAATCGAAATTGGACAATTTATAATAACTCTTTTTCCCGGAAATCTCCGGTTCCGATTTCAAAAAAGTTCCGGCAGTGCCACTCGAACTTCGAATATGAGACCATTTCAAATATGTGAGGTCCTGCGTTTCCATCACAATATTATGTTTCATGCGGCAACCCTCCCCTTTCTATATTTGACGCACGTCAAATTCTTTCTTTTATATTATATCATTGTTTGACGCACGTCAAATAGAAATTCATACTTACTTTGTCGTATAGTAGCTGATGTTGACGTCGCCTGAATAAAGTTCGTAGGGATCTTCGTTCGTCGAGCGCTGATCCGATGCCAGTTCCTGCAGACGAACACATTCCGGTCAAAAGCAGAAAGTGTTCCGAGAAACGCATTGTATTTGCCGCTCATCTCGGTGACTGCCTGCTGCGCCCGGTCGTAATATACGGGAGTTTGACACATTCAAATCCAAAAAAGTTCCACCAAGCCTTGAAACAGGC
>CAVHWG010000088.1:5105-21780 GCA_963639645.1 Firmicutes bacterium TM09-10
CGCTCGTCTCGGTGATTGCCTGCTGCGCCCGGTCGTAATATAAGTTGATAATTTCGTGATCTTCCATCTTTATCACTCTTCTACATTTTACTGCCTTCACACTTATACACGACAACGGAACCGGATCAGTTGCAGGATTTAATCTTTTTCTTCCTGACGAATTTTTTTAAAAATTTCAAACTGTCTTTGCATTTCCGCATCATCATCCCGCAAAAGATTCTTCGATTCCAAAATTCGTTCGATTGCCTGTGCGGTGTCCATCGTATGATACGGCAGAAAAACACTTCTTAACTCTTTGGGCTTTACAACCTTATATACCTGCACGGATGACAAATCATAGGTATATGAAAAATAGCGATACAAATATCCCATCCAGAACAGCTCATTTGCGGAATATTTCACAGAACCATACATCGATAATCCGTACTGTTCCTCAATTCGATCCAATACATCTTTCGGCTGAATATTTGTCTGCAAAACTTCCTTATTGTCAAAGCTTTTTGCCACTTTACTGTTCATAAATCTTCGGATAAAAATATCGGAACTACAATCTGTATATTGCTGTGACAGTTCAAATGTTTTTGCCTGCAACTCACATAAAAGCAGCCCGTCTTTATCGATTTTCTTCATATGATCTGCACCTTCTTTTCGCTTACTTTAATATCTCATCAATATATTGGCCTTTTCCTCTGTATTCAATTCTCGCCAACTTCACTTTATCCTCACCCAATTTTGTCTCAGCCGTCCGGATATTCTTATAATATTCTTTTTCCTCCGAGCATATATAACACCGTTCCAGAATTTCAATATTTTTGACAGCGTTATCGCTTACAAAAACATACTGATTTCCCAGATTGGTTGCAGCCAGACAATGTTTACACTGCTCATCCGTTATCTCGCCCATGATGAAAGAATTGATGATTTGAAACATTCGGTTATCGGCGATCGGTGCTATAATGTAATCACAATCCTTCGATTCTGCGACCAGCCTCTGAACGATCGGATGATTCTCATATTCCGCTAATGCCCCACGGTAAAAAGCGATCGTCATCATCCATTCCTGATTTACTTCATACTTTTTACACTTCAAATTTTCATCCCTGAAATTTAAAAAATATACACTGGATTGATCAAATGCGGAAATGAAAGAAATCGCCTGATCATAACTTTCCCCGGCATAAAACCCCTGTCCGAAATCATTATTTGCTCTGCCCTTATGGATATCAATCGAACCTGTTATCTCGCTTTTCGCCCCATGAAACAGCATCTTGCTGCTGCCTCCAAGGTTTTCTTTCCATAACATTTCCTTCAAACGATTTAGCTTAATGCCCTTGGCAAATGCAAATTGATATACCTGCTCCAACAGTTTTGCAGACGGTGCCGTTCTTCCCACTTCGTTTCTTGAAACCGTTGCCTGCTCGACATTCAACTGATGCGCCAATTCCACCTGTGTCAAATCTAAAATTCCCCTTATCGCTTTTAGATCCTGTTTAAAATTGTATTCCATATAGGCCCTCCTCAACTTGTTTATATAATATTATATAAAGTAGTTTGGGTCAACTTGTTTATGTATTGTTATATCAAAAAACACCGCACGAAATCGTGCGGTGTTTCCTTGACATTCTTTTTAAAATACTACAACAAGGAGCATCTTGAACGCTTCCTTAGCGAATACGGCATGCGGATGTTTTGCCGGCATTACAATTGACTCGCCCTCATGCAGCTCGTAAGCTACGCCATCGATCGTGACCTGTCCGACACCGTCTAAGCATGTTACGAACGCATCTCCGCCGGACTCGTGTGTACTGATTTCTTCGCCTTTATCAAAAGCAAATAATGTGATGCTCATCTTCTCATTCTGAGCAAGTGTTTTGCTGACAACCTGACCGGCCTGATATCCAACCTGATCCTTTAATGTTAATACCTCTGCTTTACTTATATTCTTCATTCTTTCCATGAGAATACCTCCTATTCCTTTGCAAATATCAAAGCGGAACAAATCCACTTACAGTCTGCATGCATTTTACCTTAGTCATGCCCCGATTTCCGTTGTTATAACCACCTGTTTTTCATTTGTTTAGAATTTGTTTCCAATTTTTATAAAGTATTCAGAGCCTTGTCACAACACGTTCACATTCCATTGCTATGATAGAACCATCAAAAGGAGCTGTTGTGTTTTAGCCGACGGAGGTTGAGGTGCTGTCAGTTCCGACTAAAAACAATTCGCAAAAGCGATTCAAATACAAATCCGCCGTAGGTAATTCCCACGACGGACTTTTTATGTTATAAATTTTCCCGGATTACAGACCATGCCGTAAACAGCCGTTCCAGCGAATACCCTGCATTTGCAGGACTGGTCGAAGGAAGTTTCTGCGCCGCAATTCCGTTTACCGGTTCTATATAGTTACAGTACAGTTCATGGGCTTTGCCACCGTTTGTGTAGATAGCCCTGATATCAGCCGTATTTAAAATGCGTGTGAGATCATTCGGCACAACATCACGGATACTCGCATCCGACGATCCATCAATCTCACAACTTTGAATCACATCCCATACTGCAATATGATGTGAAAGCAGCATCGCTTTCTTCTCCTCGATCGACTGCGGAACGTCACACTCTAATACGCCCGCAATCACTTTCCAGAATCGATTCTGCTTGTGCCCGTAGAAAAACTGCTGCTCGCGCGACTTCACGGACGGAAAGCTGCCAAGAATTAAAATTTGCGATTGCTCATTGTATACCGGATCTATCGTGTGGTTCATCTATACTCCCTCTATCTTACATAGATAATCATAGTAACAAAAAGAAATAGCATCCCCAACCCTCGCAAAGTTTAGGATGCTATTCTTTTAAATATTCTTAACTGAGGGTAAATCGGAGTCATATCCGATTCACTTCCTAAGTAGATTATACATGAGGGTACTTGGATTTTCAAGTACCCTTTTACGATCCGATCTTCCGATCTTCTCTAAAAAAGACGCCGGAGAAATTCTTTTCTCCAACGCCTTTTTCATTTGGCTTAGCCTTTTACAGCTCCTGCCATAACGCCTTCAATAATATATTTCTGACAGATCACATAAAAGATTACCAGTGGTACGATTGCAAGTACGAGGACTGCCATCATCGCTCCCCAATCCAACTGTCCGTGACTCTGTTTCAAAAACTGCACAGCGATCGGAATGGTCTTATATTTGTTCACATTCAGAACAAGACTCGGAAGCAGATAATCATTCCATATCCACATCGCATCAAGGATCGCAATCGTGATCGTTGTCGGCTTTAAAAGCGGAAAGATCACTCTGAAATATGCCTGAATCGGACTGCATCCGTCAATGACTGCCGCCTCCTCGATCTCCATCGGAATGCCCTTGATAAATCCCGTAAACATAAATACCGCAAGTCCCGCTCCGAATCCGAGATATACCACAATGATACCGACCGGATTCGCCAGATGAAGGATGTTTGAAAACTTTGAGAGTGTAAACATGACCATCTGAAACGGTACGATCATGGAAAACAGGCAGAGCATGTTGATCGTTTTGGTCACCTTATTATGTACCCTGGTAATGTACCATGCACACATTGAGCAGCACAGCGCGATCAGAAGTACCGAGCCGACCGTGATCCACAGCGATAACCCGAAACACTTAAAGAAATTCGTGTTTCTGATACCATTGGTATAATTCAGCCATCCGCACATCGCCTTGCTGATTCCGCTTTTCCATTGTTCGAATCCATCCGCTAACGTGTAGGAACTGATTCCGAACGGATTGCGGAAGATGTAGGCTTTCCGCTTAAAAGAATTTAAAAGTACGATAAAAAGCGGAGAGAGCCAGATGATCGAAATCACAGCGAATATAACGGTCAGCAACGTAGATCTTTTTGAAGTTCTTGCCGGATTCACCATATCGGCTTTGCTTTTTCGAGCCATTAACTCTCCACCTCCTTACGGGTTGTCAGTTTATTCTGTGCAATCGAAATCACCGCAACCATGATAAAGAATAATACTGCTTTTGCCTGTCCTACGCCCTGCCATCCGGTAATACCGTACATGGTGTTGTAAATGTTCAATGCAAGGAGTTCCGATAATTTTCCCGGATTTCCGCCGGTAAGAGCCAGGTTCTGATCAAAAAGTTTAAATCCGTTTGTCAGTGTAAGGAATGTACATACCGCAATGGTCGGGATCAGCATTGGGATTGTGACGCTTTTTAACGTCTGCCAAGCCGAAGCTCCGTCGATTTTTGCAGCCTCGATGATGTCCCCCGGAATATTCTGGATACCCGCGATATAAATGATCATCATGTAACCGATCTGCTGCCATGAGACTACGATAACAAGTCCCCAAAACGCCGTCCACTGTGTCGATGTGATCGTCATGCTGAACCGCTCAAGCAGCACATTAAAGATCATCAGCCATATGTAGGAAAGTACGATTCCTCCAATCAGGTTTGGCAGGAAAAACACTGTACGGAAAAGGTTTGTTCCCTTAAGCCCCTTCGTCAGTAATAATGCGATCGCAAATGCCACAACATTGATGATCAGCATGGTAACGATCGTAAATAGCGCCGTATACCAAAGAGAATGTAAAAACGTAGTGTCCAGTTTGCCGTTTACAAAAAATATTTTTGTGTAATTTTCCAGTCCGATCCATTTCCAATCGGTTACCGTTGTAAATTTACAGAAGGATAAGAAGATTCCGTAAATAAATGGAACGATAAAACCGATTGCAAATGCGATCATTGTCGGAAGTACGAAAACAGGCCACCACTTTCTTAAGCCTTTTTCCATAATTGCCTCCTACTGTGCGTCACCTTCGTGTGCAAGCGCCCACTGCTCAGCCCAGCCGTCTACAAACGCGCTGACAACACCATCCCAACCGGCATTTCCGGCAGAATATTCAACAAGTGCGGATACAACACCGGCTCTCCACTCATCGACGTTCGGAGTTGCGTTGTAGCTCCATGCTACGGATGTCTTACCGTCGTTTACATACTTTGTTGCGCACTGTGCGAGCTTGTTGGATGTCTCATACTCGCCTGTGAATGTATCAAAGGTAGAAGTCAGACCCATCTGGTTAGTGAATGCATCACGGCCTTCGTCAGAAGTGATCACCCACTCAAGGAATGCAAGGGATGCATCGATGTCTTCCTGAGAAGCCTGGCTGTTGATGCCCCAGTAGTTCTCTGTACCAACGGCAAGACCTTCGTTCTCATCGTCAACACCGTAGTAAATTGGCATCATAGCAAGATCGTCCTCCTCGATCAGATAACCGTTTTCCGGATTGGTGAGCGGTGAATACTCCCAGTCACCATTCTGATAGAAGACTGCTTCCTCCATACCGAACTCAGACTCTGCATCCAGTGAGCCGGATGAAAGTGTGCTCGGGTTTGCTGCGGTATCGCTGGTGTACATATCCCATACATTTTTCATGTTATCCAGATACTTATCGGTTACTTCTGCCTGACCTGCGGTAAGATTGCATCCTGCATCGCGGAACTGATAGTACAGAGCGATACTGGTCAGATGTCCGGAGAATCTCCAGGAAGAACCATCGTCAAGTCCAGGGGAAGCGATTGCCTCGGTCAGGTTGGTTCCGAGTGCGTCGTTGATCTCATCCACACGGCTGTTGATGTCATCACACACTGCCTTTAAAGTATCAAAATTATTGATCTCATCGATAGAAGATACAACTGCGGAGTCAAGTCCGCAATACTGCTCAAGAATGGTCTTGTTGTAGATCAGACCGTAGCACTCATAACAGTTTGCGACACCGGCGATCTTGCCGTCGTTCTCGATTACAAGAGACTTATCGGACAGATGGTCATACAGTGATGTATTTTTCATATCGTAGGTGTAATCATTCCATGTTTTTGCATCATCAAGCTTTGATACATTGAAAATAGTCGGTGCATCGTCTTTTGCCATCTCGGAAGTCATTGTCGTGTTGTAACTTCCCGAAGCAGCTGTAAGAACCTCAACCGGAACACCGGTCTCCTCTGTGTATTTTGCAGCCAGATCCTGCCAGACTTCATCAACTTCCGGCTTCATATTCAGGTAGTAAACACGGCCTGTTCCGCTTGCTTTAGCAGAAGTATCCCCGCCACTCTCTCCTGTTGATCCGCATCCTACGAATAAAGATGCAGTCATTGCTGCAACTAATCCCATTGCAATAAGTTTCTTTCTGTTCATATTTCTACCTCCCTATAATAAAAATATTTATTTTTCACACAGCAGTTCTTCTGCCATGCTACCTTCTCTTGTAAAAAGCGGCATCCATTCAAGCGGAGCCTCGACTGCTACTTCCTGACCGCCCTCATACTTTGTGCCGTGAAGTACATCAACCCAATTTGCGCCTTCCGGCAGATAAACCATGCGCTCACGTTGTCCGCCCTGAACGATCGGTGCTACCAGAATATCGCCACCGAACAGGTACGCATCATCCACTTCCCATGCTTTCGCATCCTTCGGAAATTCATAGAATAATGTCCGCATAACCGGAGAGCCTTTTTCATGCGCCTGTTTCATGATCTCCTTTGTATAAGGCTTCATCTTCTCTCTGAGCAGCACATATTTTGTAAGGATTTTTTCTGCTTCCGGACCGAAACTCCAGATCTCATTGTCTGCGCCACTTGCGATCTCCTGTCCGCCTGCTGCCTTTTCCGATACCACATGCGGATCTCTGTTTCCATGAAGTCTCATGACCGGACAAAACGTTCCGAACTGGAACCAGCGGATCAACAGTTCACGAAACTGCGGATCGTTGATATTGCCGCCGTGGAAACCTCCGATATCGGCCGTCCACCAAGGGATTCCGGCAAGTCCCATGTTCAGTCCCGCCTTCATCTGATAATCCATGTAGGTGTATGTGGAAGGCACATCGCCGGACCATACAAGTGCTCCGAATTTCTGAGAACCTACCCATGCGCTTCGGATCAGGCTGACCGGATTCTCGTTTCCTGCCTCCTTCATTCCATCGTAGAAAGCCTTTGCATATCCTACGGAAAACCGATTTCCGGTCTCAAGCGAACTTCCCTCATACATACGGTATGCGTCAAAATCCGGAATCGAATACTCCGGCTCCGCCTCATCCAGCCAGAACAGATCAATGCCCATATCCAGATAATTCTTTCTGCAGGTATCCCACACGAATTTCTGTGCTTCCGGGTTTGTTGCATCGAAGAAATGCTGTGTTGACATCGCATAGTTCTGTCCGCCGTTGGCACGGATGAGCAGGCCTTTTTCATACATTTCCTGATAATTGACACTGTTGTCCTCCACGGTCGGCCATACCGAAACCATAACCTTGATGCCCATTTCGTGAAGTTCCTCGCACATCGCCTTCGGATCCGGCCAGTACTTTGGATCAAAGCCCCAGTCACCCTCATGTACCCAGTGGAAGAAATCGATCACGATCACATCAAGCGGAAGATTTCTTCTCTTATACTCTCTTGCGATGCTTAACAATTCATCCTGCGAAGCATATCTGAGTTTGCACTGCCAGAAGCCCAATCCGTAGTCCGGCATCATCGGAACTTTTCCGGCAACATCGGCATATGACTCCACGATCTCTGCCGGTGTATCACCTGCGGTAATCCAGTAGTCGATTTCCTTGCAGCTGTCCATGTTAAACTCGGTGCGGTTCATCGCCAGATCGCAGGTACCGATTCCCGGGTTGTTCCAAAGCAATCCGTATCCTTTTGATGATACGAGGAACGGAACGCTCGCCTGCGTATTTTTCGGCATCATCTCGAGATGACAGCCTTTTAAATTCAAGTATGGATGCTGATACTGACCCATTCCGTATAACTTTTCCTTGTCGTCAGCCTCGAACTTGACCGACACGCGGTAATTGTCGCCGCCTACGTTGTGGTACATGCGTCCTGCAGTTCGAAGCTGAATGATCGTGTTCAGATCATTGTCCGCTTCCGAGCCGTACTCCGATCCACGATAATACTCTTTCAGCAGCACTTTCCCGTCTGCATCAAGGAATGTGATTCTTCCGAACTCTGTCACAACAGCGGTAATCTTACCGTTGCGGATCGTCGCCTTCTTATCTTCAACTTTGATCTCAGCCTTTTGCTTCGAACCGTTTGTCAGCGCCCAATCTCTTCCGGTAAATTTCACATTTTCGGTTGCCCGTACACGAAGACCGGAACCATATGCATAAATCTCCATGATTTCCTGTCTGCGCTTAAATTTAAGAACATTGTTCTCCTCCCAAATAAATGCCATCGCTCCCCAACCTTTCGTTCTTTTATTTTCTTTGCCTTCTTTTTGTTCTTTCTTTGTTTTCCTTACGGAAATTATATATTGCAAAAAGCACTCATTCTAACAGATTTCTGTAAATAAATAACACTATTTCGTAATAAAATATGATTTTTTTTTGTAAATATGATATAATTAACAATAATTTAGTACTATTTTTATGCAACTGTTATAATGGGAGAAATCAATGAAAAACCGATATTATTTTGAACAAAGTCATTTAATGGGTGATGGATGTGTATACTTTTGGAAGCTTTCCAGCGAACTTTATCCGATACTCATTTATTTTAATCACCATAAGGAACCGGAAATTGTACAAGTCGTGGAAGGAACTCTCCATCTTTATGTCGATAATCAGGATACCATCCTGCACAAAGGTGATATAGCGATCATTAATTCCGGCCAGCTTCATCACGGTCTGAAAGAAGGGGATAAGACTTGTATCGTCAATGTTTATGTTTTGGATCTGAAAGAACTGTGTACCGGCAACAATGTCTCCAACGGTCCGATTTTTGATTCTTTATATAAAAATAAGACCTGGTTTACACCATTTCTTGATCCGGAAACAACCTGCTATAACGAAATCACTAATATTTTAAATTCCATGGAATATCTGTGGAAAACTCGCCAACCGGCTTGGGAAATGCAGATGAAAAGCCTGTTTTTCGGACTATTATATATATTTTTTTCACACTCCGATACGCTCTTACTGAACCACTCACCTATGGATGTGAAATCCTATGACAAGCAGCAAAAGATGCAGAGACTGATCGATTATCTGGAACAGCACTACCAGGAGCGAATCACGGTTGCAGAGATGGCGGATTATCTCTATATGGGCGCCGATAATTTTTACAAATTTATGGTATCACTAACCGGAGAATCCCCTATTACTTTTGTCAACCATTTCCGGCTTTTAAAAGCAGTCAATCTTCTTCAGACAACCGAAATACCGATCACCGAAATCTCGCTTAGCTGCGGCTTTCCCAACATCAGCTATTTTTCGAGATGCTTTCGAAAATATTATGGTTGTACCCCTAGACAGATCCGGCTCAACGCAAAAAAGGAGTAAGGCGTTCTATCTTGAACTCCTTACTCCGTTCTTATGTCAGCACTTTATTAAAATGCCAGCTCATACAATTTCAAAATATCATTTTTTGCAGTATGTCTCGGATTGACCTGTATATTACCGCTCTTCATCGCATCATCCGCCATCTGATCAAACTTATCACTTGTAACTCCGACCTCGTTCAATGTCGGCGGAATGTCAAGCTCGTGATTCAATACCCGTATTTCAGCTGCCAGCATATCCGGCGTAAATTCCGCATCACCGGACTTATCCTTACAGATACACCCATAAATGTAACGGTATTTTTCCGAATCGGCATCCGCACAGTTGAAATCAACCACAGTCGGAAGCAGGATCGCATTCGCCACGCCGTGCGGCACATCAAAGTATGCGCTCACCGGATGGCTCATCGCATGCACATCGCCGAGTCTCGCATGAGAGAATGCGATTCCCGCAAAAAGCGATCCGACCATCATATTTTCACATGCGCCAAGGTTGCTCCGGTCTGCCACATAATCGCGTATGCTTCCACCGATCAGGCGCAGCGCTTCCTTTGCAAAGATATCGGAAAAAGGCGATGCCGCCTTGGAGATATAAGCTTCCAGTGCATGCACCATCGCATCGATTCCGCACGCTGCCGCCGTCTTTTCGGGAACTGTGGTAATCAGCTCCGGATCAAGGATCGCATACGTCGGCAACAGATAATTACTTACCACGGTAAGTTTGTAATTTCTTGCATGATCGGTAATGACTGAGAATGCTGTTACCTCGGAGCCTGTTCCCGCAGTTGTCGGGATTGCGATCATCGGAACGACCGGTCCCAGAACCGTTCCTCCGCCCTCATAATCCACGATTTTGCCACCGTACGTTGCAAGTACTGCCACCGCTTTCGCCACGTCGAGCGGCGATCCACCGCCAAACGCAACAATGAAATCCGCTTTGCTCGCCTTGAAACCTTCCGTCGCCTTGGCAACGGTGTCCGTACTCGGATTTCCTTCGGTCTCGGTGAACGCTTCGCTTTCCATTCCCGCAGCTTTCAGCGCTTCCTGACACTTCGCAACCATTCCGATCTTATTCAGATGCGGGCCGGAAATGATATATGCTTTGCTTTTTCCCAGTTCTTTTGCCAGATCCGGGAGCAGGCTTATACTTCCCGCCCCGACCTTGATATTCTGAGGAATCGTAAACGAAAAACTTTTCATTCTCTCACCCCTTTGTTATGCAAGTGCCTCAACAGACGCCTTAATAATCTCGAATGCCTCGTCGCAATCTTTTTCTGTGATAATAAGTGGCGGTACCATACGGATCGTGTGCGCGCCGATGGCGGTAATGAGCAGATGTCTGTGCAGACATTCATGCTTCACGTCAACTCCGCAGATGACATCATCAAACTCGACGCCGACTAAAAGTCCCTGACCTCTGACTTCCTTCACATGCGGAAGTGTTGCCAGCTTGCTCTTGAAATACTCGCCCATCTTCGCTGCATTGTCCGCAAGGTTTCGATCCAGCAGTTCATTGACTTCCGCAAGCGCAGCCGCGCAGGATACCGGATGTCCGCCGAACGTTGTTCCGTGTGATCCTGCGGAAAAAGCCTTAGCCACCTCTTCGGTCGCACAGATCGCACCGATCGGCATTCCTCCGCCCAAAGCCTTTGCCATGGATACGATATCCGGCTTGATTCCGTAGTTCATATAACTCATGACCTTACCGGTTCTGCACCATCCGGTCTGCACCTCATCGATCAGAAGAAGCATGCCTTTTTCATCGCAGAACTCCCGCAGTCCGGCCATAAACTCCTGCGTTGCCGGATGCACGCCGCCCTCGCCCTGTACCGGCTCGATCATGATTGCAATCGTGTTTTCCGTGCATGCATCCTTGAATGCCTTCAGGTCATTGTACGGTGCATATGAAAATCCGTATGTCATCGGGCCGAATCCGACCTGACATCCGTTTCCCGGCTGTCCTGTTGCCGACATGGCACCGAAAGTACGTCCGTGGAAACCATTCTTGGCGGTAACGATATGATATTTATTCGGACCGTATTTCTCAATACCATACTTGCGGGCCATCTTGATCATCGCTTCGTTTGCCTCGGTTCCCGAATTCTGGAAAAAGATCTTGTCCATTCCGATCGTGGTACATACTTTCTCGGCGAGCAATGCCTGCGGAATCGTGTAAGGATAGTTGAATGTATGCATCACATCCTGCACCTGATCAATGACGGCTGCCACGACTTTCTCATTACAGCTTCCGGCTGAGTTTACGGCAATACCGGCATAAAAATCGAGGTACTTTTCGCCTTTTTCATCATACATGTACTGATCCTTTGCGGTCTCACACACGAAATCCATGCGCTCATATGTCTCGATCATATATTTATTTACTTTGTCTTTGATATCCTGTGCGGTTAATCCTGTATCAGCTAATCTCATAATGTCCTCCTTCGCGGTCTGTAACCGCTTCTCTTAATCTATTTCCCCTTGCGGCTTGATCATGTCCGGCGTGATCAGCCCCTTGATGATCAGATACTGCTCAATGGTCTTCACACAATTTTCCACGCCAACGCGATCGCTGTTGAGTGTCAGGTCATAATTGACGGGATTTGTCCAGTAATTGCCGTGCGTGTAATATTTATAGTAGTCGGCACGGAACTTATCCGTCCGCTCGATCGTTGCATTTGCAACTTCTTCCGTCACGCCCATGTTTGCGATCGTTCGCTCCACACAGAATGCGCGCGGTGCTTCGATGTAGATACTGACCACATTCGGGCGGTCCATCAACACATAATCAGCGCATTTTCCGACGATCACACACGATTCCTTTTCCGCCAGATCGCGGATGATCTGACTCTGATATTCAAACAATTTATCATCCGAAACGAATTTCTCGTTTCTTGTGATATAACTCTTTGATCTCGGAAGTCCCCGCAGAAAGCTGGTAAAACCACCTGTCTCGCGCATTTTCTCATTCACTTCCTGAAACACATTCTCATCAAGTCCGCTCAACTGACTTGCAAGTGTCAGAATTCGGTTTTCATAGCAATGGATTCCGAGATCCTTCGCGAGCTGTGACGCGATCGCCTTGCCTCCGGTTCCGAATCCTCTTGCAAAAGTAACTACAAATTTATCCATCCTTTTCATCCTCCTCTTGACTAACCGGCAAGATATCTGCTTAAGAATTCGCGTGTTCTCGGGTTCTTTGGATTCGTGAATAATTCGGAAGGCGCGGCATCTTCTGCAATATAGCCGGAATCCATAAAAATGGTTCGTGTGGAAACATCCCTTGCAAAAGCCATCTCGTGTGTCACAATGATCATGGTCAGACCTGTTTTTGCAAGATCCTTCATAACATTCAATACTTCACCGACCATCTCCGGATCCAAAGCCGAAGTCGGCTCATCAAACAGAAGCACTTCCGGATTCATGCACAGGGAACGCGCGATCGCAACACGCTGCTTTTGTCCGCCGGATAACTGCGACGGCTTTGCGTTAATGTACGGCGCCATGCCGACATCCTTCAGATGTGTGATGGCTCTGTTGAATGCCTCCTCTTTTGGCAGATGCAGTACTTTTCTTGTGCAAAGCATGCAGTTCTCCAACACGGTCATATTGTTAAATAAGTTGAACGACTGGAACACCATTCCGACTTTTGAACGGTAGTCGTTGATCTCTTTCTGTACATCACGGACTTCCTTGTTATGATAAAGGATCTTGCCGGATGTCTGCTTTTCCAGCTTGTTGATACAGCGGAGCAATGTCGATTTTCCCGATCCGGAGGAACCTACGATACAGATGATTTCTCCGGCATTCACATCGATATCGATCTTTCTTAATACTTCATGATCTCCAAATGATTTGCTCAGATCTTTAATTGAAATTACTGTCTCACTCATAGCGTTCCTCCTATTGGTTATCCATGTACTCGACCGCCAGTGCGTAATCCGTCTTGCCCTGCATCTTCTTCTCGATCAGCTTGAACAGCTTATCAAAGACAAAACATAATACAAAATAGATAACAGCGATGACGAGATATGACTCGAAGTACTTATAATAGTTACCGCCGACTGTCTTGGCTGCCATAAACAGTTCCTGTACCGCAATTACATTGAGTACCGATGTCATTTTTAAGTTTGTCAGGAACGTATTCGCCATCTCCGGAATAATATTTTTAAATGCCTGCGGAAGCACAACATACATCATCGTCTTAAAAGGCGACATACCCATTGCCCAGGCGCCTTCGCGCTGTCCCAGTTCAATGGAACCGATGCCGGCACGCACGGTCTCTCCCATATATGCTCCAGTGTTCAATACCGTAACTACGATACCGGCAAATACCGGTGTGAGATTTTCAAATCCCATCTGTCGGATTCCGAAATAGATGATCATCGCCTGTACGATCATTGGTGTATCTCGAAATATTTCCACATAAACGGTAAATATTACTTTTACAATCCGGATGAGCAATTTCTTGATAATGTTGTCACCCTCATTGAGTTTTATATCATTGACAATTCCTACTATGTATCCCAGTACAAATCCAAGCAACGTGCCGATCACTGCAATATACAGTGTAAGCCAGGTTCCCTTGAGAAACATGCTTGAATATTTCTGTGCCAGAAATACCATCCATTCAAATGAATTACTTGGACTTTCAAAAATCATATCTCTACCTCACTCTAGTTTGCTGCCGGCTGCTGGGTTAATACGGTATTCATCAACTCATCCATCTTTGCCTTGTCGTTCCAGCCAATTGCATCCATGGCATCCTGAATCTGATCTCTTAATGCCGTATCATCTTTTCTTGTTGCGATACAAACGTTTACCATCTCATCATCTCCGGTAAATCCATCGTTTTCATCCAACTGGATAATCTGCAGATCATCGTTCGTTAATGCTGCCGATTCTGCTGTCGGAAGATCAACGATACAAATATCTGCACTTCCATTTGAGATTGCCATAAAACATTCTGATGTTGTTTCAAAATTTCCGGACTGTTCTGCACCTTCGATCTGATCCAGAAGAGGAATCCAACCGGTACCTAACTGTGTAGTAACTTTACATCCGGTTCCCGCAAGATCTGAAAGACCTTTGACATCCGCGTACTTGCCGCCTTTCTTTACTACAATGCAGTTATCTCTGTAATAGTATGGCTCGGTAAATGCGTATGAAGCCGCTCTTTCTGCTGTCTTTCCCATACCTGCGATGATTGCATCATAATCGCCTGCATCAAGTGAGATACCAATGGATGACCACTCGACTTTATGAATTTCAAGTTCCATTCCCAACTGATCTGCTATCATCTGTGCAACCGCTACATCGTATCCATATGCATAATAGTCGGAATCATAAATCTTGACTGCTTTGCTGCCGTCCGGTGTTGTATCGGTATCCTGTGTCCAGTTGAACGGTGCGTATGCACATTCCATTCCAACTCTGAGAACTTTCTTATCCGAATCGGCTGTCGCTGCGGTTGATGCCTGCGACGCTTCCGATGCCTTCTTGTCCGATGCTCCGCATCCAAATAAACTTGTAACTGCCATAACGCCTGTAAGTGCTAATGCTATGATTTTTCCTGCTTTCATATTCATTTCCTCCTCATGCCATCTTATAACGATTGTTTCTAAACTGGCCGGTGTTGCACTATCCGGGTAATTTCTCCGGAGTTCCCATGATAGTGAACGAAAAAGGCGCCGGAGAAATGATATTCTCTAGCGCCTTTGCTTATTCAGTATACTATACTTCGCATCACATCTTTTCAACATTCACTTTGCACAATCTGATTGTATAAATTGCACAGTTTGTTAATTGAACATGAGTCTTTTTACCAGAATACAGTTCACCAGATCCAGATATTCCATGGAATCATCCAGACTGATCTCAAGAATCTCTTCGATCTTTTTCAACCGGTATTGCAGGGAATTCCGATGCACATACATCATCTCCGCTGTCTTGCCGACATTGAATCCGCACATGTAATAATTGACCAGTGTATCGATCAGAAACGATCCGTTGGCATTATCGTACATCTCAAGCTTTTTCAATTTATCATTGCAGTAATCAAGGATTTCCTGCTGGTTTCCGCTGTTGAACATGTACTTATAGATTCCCATAGAACTTGCACTCAGTACTTTTTTATTGGTTGGATTCGGCAGTATATCCTTTTTCGGAATCAGGTTCTTCGCTTCCTGATAACTCTTGCCAAAATCCGCAGGCTTTGTATAAGCCGCACCCAAAATACAAGTACTGTGGATCAGCCCCTCAAACGGAGACCGACGATCCAGCACCTTTAGGATCTTCTCAATCTGACGCTCCGTCTCCTTGTTCTCTGTCGCTTCAAACAAGAGCACAAATTTGTTCAAGAATCGCATGTACATTGGTCGCTTTTCCATATGGATCACTTCCCTGTTCAGACAGTCCGTATAATACGCATAGGTGTGCTCATCCTGTTCCAGATTCACACCGTATTTACGGTCAATCACGATGATCCCCACACGATACGGACGATCAAATGTCAGTCCGAACTGTGCCGAAATCTTCTCGATATATTTGTCATTTACCTCATAGCCAAACAGAAGATTGTACAGATAATCTCCGGTTCGCTTGTTATCAACTTTAGTCTCAAGGATCAGTTCGCCGATGCTCTGCGCAATGTCAACAAAAGTTGCCCCTTCCCACCGTATATAGAACAACGGCAGCTTCAATTCTTTTGCCTTATCGATAAATCGTTCCGGAACCGCTTCCTTATCGTCGACAACCGACAGCGCAAGCCCGGATATTCCAAGCTCATTCAACTCGATCATTGCATCCATCGCATCGTCCATGCTGTACCGCAAATAATCGACAACCAGCAAAGCAAAATTACCGGGATTCATATGATCCTTATATGGGCGCGTCTGAACCATGTACGTCCATGATACCATACGCTCCAAACCGACTTCCCCTGTCAGAAGTTCCATTCCGTCCAATCTCAAATTGTATACGTCTCTGCATGTGACCATATTGGTTCCCTCTTTTTCTTTCACTTTCGAACATGAAAATCAACAAAACGAAAAAAATCCCAGAAGAGAATAACTTCTCCCCCGGGATTCTATTATTTCAGTTTCTCTTTGCTTACGCGCAGATTACTCGATAACTGTAGCAACACGGCCTGAACCTACTGTTCTACCACCCTCACGGATAGCGAATGTAAGACCCTGCTCCATAGCTACTGGATGGATGAGCTCGATTGTCATCTCTACGTTATCTCCAGGCATACACATCTCTGTTCCAGCTGGAAGCTCGCAAACACCTGTTACGTCTGTTGTTCTGAAGTAGAACTGTGGACGATAGTTGTTGAAGAAT
>CAVHWG010000089.1:0-16435 GCA_963639645.1 Firmicutes bacterium TM09-10
TTCATTTAGGCAGGCTAAAAATCGTGAGCGCATCTGTGTCAGACGGACAACCGAAAGTGCACTGTCGAAGCGATGCTCGGACACAAAATTTGAGCCAAATGAAGATTTTACAAATTCAATGATTTTGTCTAAAATCGTGTTCAACGAAAAAGCCAGCCGCAGAGCAAGCCGAGCCCGAGCGGGCCGCTACAGAGTTTCGCAATCGCCTATGTATATGATGTTTTGGGGCTGAGGGTCAAGGAATTAAAAACAGGAGGGAATGGAGCACAGAGCGTATTATGAAAAAACATGGCATGAAATTACTGGCGATCACGCTGCTTGTGATCACGATCGCAACGGTGGTACTTACGTTTCTGATCGTGGCAAAACTGACACATTCCACAGGCAAGGAGGAGGACAGCTCGTTTGCGGAGTCGTTTTCCGGAACGCTTTTCAATGCTTATCTATATGAGAATGAAGAAAACCGGCTGCTCGTTTTCTATGAAGGTAAAAATTATGCGGCGCAGGCGGAGGCAAAAAGTGACTACACCGGCGTGGCGGATGTTGAGATCACGGACGGAAAAGTGTCGAAGATCTATGCAAAGGCGGAGTTCATTGAGGGTACTTTGGACAGTTATTCGGATCACAGTGTACAGATCAGCGGATATGAGGAACTCGAATACGGGGAATCACTTCCGGTGTATGTGACTGCGGATCATCCGCTCACGAAGCAGCGGATCCGGCAGAAAACGCTTAAGGATCTGGTCGTGGGAACTTCGAAGGTGCAGCTGATCGTGGCGGACCACAGGGCGTGTGCGGTCATTCAGTCCGGAGAGGATGCATATGCAAAGATCCGTGTGTTGATCAAAAACGGGACGAAGACTGCCTATTCCAATCTGTATGTCAAAAGCATGCAATCCTTTACGGTGGATGGAAGTCAGGTGGAGGCGGGATATGTTGTGAACGCGAAGGAACTGCTCAAGGACAAGAAGACAAAGGAGGTGCGGATCGAACCGGGGGATGACCGGCTGTATCTGTGCGATCAAAGCGGTGCGGTAAAAGGCGAAGGATATGAGGGCGCCTTTCTTCTGCGGAAGGCGGATTCCGGTTTTGTGCTCGTCAATGAACTTCCGGTGGAGGATTATGTGCGCTATGTGCTGCCGTCCGAGATGCCGGTTCGCTTTGATTACGAGGCGCTCAAGGCTCAGGCCGTGTGTGCCAGAACGTTTGCGTATGAGCAGATGAAGTCGACCGAATATGCTTCATACGGCGCGAACCTTGACAATACGACGTCCTATCAGGTGTACCATGCGTCGCAGAGTTATGAGGTCACGGATCAGGCGGTGGCGGACACGGCGGGCATGGTGCTGTCTTACGATGGCCGGCTGATCAACTGTTATTACTACTCAACGTCTGCCGGCTATTCTGAGGATCTTGAGGTGTGGAATACCGATTCGCCGCATTATCTTGTTGCGGAAAACCACACGAAAGAGAAAACAAAAGACCTTTCGAAAAAGCGTAATTTCCACAGATTTATCACGAAAACGGTAGAGGCAAAGGACATGGAGTCGCCGTATTTCCGCTGGACGGCGGAACTTTCGGGCAAGATGGCAATGGACAGCAAATACGGTCATTTAAAGAAACTGGAGGTCAGGGAGCGCAGCAAGAGCGGGTATGTGCTTTCGCTTCGTGCGGTGTTTGAGGACGGGGAGCGTACCTTCGATAAGGAGAATGAAATCCGCTTTTTCTTAGGGGATTATCTGACGAACCTGACGCTTTCCGACGGCTCGGTTAAGTCGGGATTTTCTTCAGTGCCTTCGGCGTGTTTTGAGATCACAAGCCAGAAGAATGGCAAGATCGTATTGACCGGCGGCGGATTCGGGCATGATATCGGCATGAGCCAGTACGGCGCGGATGCGATGGGAAGAGAAGGAAAAAACTGGCAGGAGATTCTGGCAGCATATTATAAAGATGCTGAAATCTGCAATATTTTTGACGTAAATCAGGAGTAAAAAGTCATAAACCACTTGCAGAATCAACATTCCTGTGCTACAATAGCAAACGTGTTAAAAGCATGGAATGTGTACAGTAGTTCTTAAAAACACGTACAGAGAGAGGAAGTCATCGGCTGTAAGCTTCCTTCGTAAGATTAAGCAACGAATTTTCGCACAGGAGCTGCGCAGATGAAATATGAATTCGAGTAGTTTGCGACGGAGGCTGCACGTTAAGCAGAAATGAGAGCCTGTAGAAGATACAGGAATCAGGGTGGTAACGCGGATTTATTCGTCCCTTACAGTTTTCGGACTGTAAGGGGCTTTTTTCTTGTATAGGAATGCGTTATTTCATCGCAAAATGAAATTTGAATCAAATATAAAAGGAGAGAACCATGAAAGAAAAGCTGCAGAAAATCAGAGAACATGCAATGGCTGAGATCGAGAATTCCGACGGTCTTGCGAAACTCAATGATGTCCGTGTATCTGTGCTGGGTAAGAAAGGTGAACTTACCGCAGTGCTGAAAGGAATGAAGGATGTCGCTCCAGAGGATCGCCCGAAGGTTGGTCAGTGGGTCAATGAGACACGCGAGGCGATCGAGGCAAAACTTGAGGAGACAAAGGCAAAGCTTGAAGCTGCAGAGCTTGAGCGTCGTCTTGAGAAGGAAGTCATTGACGTAACACTTCCGGCAAAGAAAAACCGTGTCGGACATTCCCATCCGAACACCCTTGCACTTGAAGAGGTTGAGCGCATTTTTACAGGAATGGGCTATGAAGTTGTCGAGGGACCGGAAATTGAGTATGATTACTACAACTTTGAGGCATTAAATATCCCGGCAAACCATCCGGCAAAGGACGAGCAGGATACTTTTTATATCAATGACAAGATCCTTCTTCGTACACAGACATCACCGGTTCAGGTTCGTGTGATGGAGCAGAAGAAACCTCCGATCCGTATGATCGCACCGGGACGTGTATTCCGTGCCGATGAAGTGGATGCAACCCATTCACCATCCTTCCACCAGATTGAGGGAATGGTTATTGATAAAAATATCACATTCGCTGACTTAAAGGGAACGCTGACACAGTTCGTACAGCAGCTGTTCGGCAAGGATACGAAGGTAAAATTCCGTCCGCACCACTTCCCGTTCACAGAGCCGTCCGCAGAGATGGATGTGTCATGCTTTAAGTGCGGTGGCAAGGGATGCCGTTTCTGTAAGGGCGAGGGCTGGATTGAAATCCTTGGCTGTGGAATGGTTCATCCGCGCGTGCTTCGCATGAGCGGTATCAATCCGGAAGAGTATTCGGGATTCGCGTTCGGTATCGGACAGGAGAGAATCGCTCTTCTGAAGTATGAAATCGATGACATGCGTCTTCTTTACGAGAATGACGACCGTTTCTTAAAACAGTTCTAGGAGGTTAAGGTAGAATGAATACATCATTAAAATGGATCAAAGCGCTCGTTCCGGGACTGGATTGCAGCGCACAGGAATATATGGATGCAATGACACTGTCCGGATCAAAGTGTGAGGGTTATGAGCAGATGGATGCCGACCTTGACAAGATCGTGATCGGACAGGTCAAGAAAATCGAGCGTCATCCGGACGCAGATAAACTGGTGATCTGTCAGGTGGATATCGGGAAAGATGAGCCGCTGCAGATCGTAACCGGTGCTCCGAACGTGACCGAGGGAGCAAAGGTTCCGGTTGTATTAGACGGCGGACGCGTAGCAGGCGGACATGACGGAAGTAAGACTCCGGGCGGTATTGAGATCAAGAACGGCAAACTCCGCGGCGTGGATTCTTACGGTATGATGTGCTCCATCGAGGAGCTCGGCTCCAACCGTGATATGTTCCCGGATGCTCCGGAGTATGGTTTATATATCTTCGATGAGGATGCACCGGTCGGAGCAAATGCTGTGGAATATCTTGGACTGGATGACAGTGTGATCGAGTATGAGATCACATCCAACCGTGTAGACTGTTTCTCGGTACTCGGTATCGCGAGAGAGGCTGCCGCTACATTCAATAAGGAATTCGTTCCTCCGGTCGTAACCGAGACAGGAAACGATGAGGATGTCAATTCCATCGTTAAGGTTACTGTAAAGGATGCGGATCTGTGCAGCCGTTATACAGCAAGAGTTGTAAAGAATATCAAGTTTGCTCCTTCACCGAAGTGGATGCAGGAGAGACTTCGCTCTCACGGTATCCGCCCGATCAACAATGTGGTCGATATCACAAATTACGTCATGGAAGAGTACGGACAGCCGATGCATGCGTATGATCTGGATACGATCGCAGGACATGAGATCGTTGTAAGACGTGCCGCTAAGGATGAGAAGTTTACAACACTTGACGGTCAGGAGCGCACGATGGATGACAGCGTTCTTATGATCTGTGATGCGGACAAGGCAATCGGTATCGCCGGAATCATGGGTGGCGAGAATTCCATGATCACCGAGAACGTACACACGATGCTTTTTGAGGCTGCATGCTTTGACGGAACCAATATCCGTAAATCTTCCAAGAAGATCGGACTTCGTACCGATGCTTCTGCAAAGTTTGAGAAGGGACTTGATCCGAACCTTGCAATGGAAGCGATGAACCGTGCATGCCAGCTCGTTGAGGAACTTTGCGCAGGTGAGGTTGTTGGCGGTGCGATCGACGTCTATCCGGTAAAGAGAGAGGGCGTTCGCATTCCGTTTGAGCCTGACAAATACAATAAACTTCTCGGAACCGATATCGATGCAGAGACAATGCTCGGTTACTTCAAGAAAATCGACCTTGGTTACGATGAGGCAGCAAATGAGATCTTAGTTCCGTCATGGAGACAGGATCTTCTGTGCGATGCGGATATCGCGGAAGAAGTTGCAAGATTCTACGGATATGACAATATCGCTGTTACACTTCCGAGCGGCGAGTCCACAGCCGGTGGCAAGAGTTTTAAGCTGCGCATGGAGGAAAAGGCGCGTGAGGTTGCAGAATTCTGTGGATTTTCTCAGGGAATGACATACTCCTTCGAAAGCCCGAAGGTATTTGATAAATTACTGATCCCGGCAGATTCCAAGCAGCGCGAGACGATCGTTATCTCCAACCCGCTTGGTGAGGATTACTCTATCATGCGTACCCTGCCGTTAAACGGAATGTTGACATCCCTTTCCACGAACTTCGGCCGCAGAAACAAAGATGTCCGTCTGTATGAGATGGGTAACATTTATCTGCCGAAACAGCTTCCGCTTACCGAGCTTCCAGAGGAGCGTATGCAGTTGACTTTCGGTATGTACGGAAGCGGTGATTTCTTCACAATGAAGGGTGTGGTAGAAGAAGTATTGTCACAGCTCGGACTTCGCAAGAAGCCGGAGTACGATCCGAGCGCTGAGCTTAGCTTCCTACATCCGGGACGCAAGGCAAACGTGATCTATGACGGTGCGGTTGTCGGATATCTCGGAGAGATCCACCCGATTGTTGCTGCAAACTATGCAATCAAAGATCGTGTTTATGTGGCTGTAATCGATATGCCGGAGATCGTTTCCCGTGCATCGTTCGATTATAAATATGAGGGAATCACCAACTTCCCTGTTTCATCCAGAGATTTATCCATGGTTGTTCCGAAGAATGTTCTTGTCGGAGATATCGAGAAGATCTTCGATCAGAGAGGAGGCAAGTACTTGGAGAGCTACGAGCTGTTCGATGTATACGAAGGCGAGCAGATTGAAAAAGGCTTCAAGTCGGTTGCTTACTCACTCAAATTCCGAGGCAAGGAGAAGAACCTTGAGGAGAATGATATTACCAGCGCTATGAAGAAGATCCTGAACGGACTTGAAAGCATGGGAATTCAGTTAAGAGGCTAATACAATGACAGAAGGAATGAACGTAAAAGATTATGATTACGATCTGCCGGAGGAACTGATCGCTCAGGATCCTCTGGAGGATCGTTCCAGCTCCCGCCTGATGGTGCTTGACCGTAAGACGGGAGAGATAGAACATCGGCATTTTACCGATATCCTTGAATATCTGCGCCCGGGTGACTGTCTTGTCATCAACAACACGAAGGTTATTCCGGCGCGTCTGTTCGGTGTCAAGGAAGAGACACAGGCGAAGATCGAAGTACTTCTCCTAAAGAGAAAGGAAAACGATGTCTGGGAGACGCTTGTCAAGCCTGGAAAGAAGGCAAAGCCGGGTACGAAGATCGTATTCGGAGACGGACTTTTAACCGGTGAAGTCATCGATGTTGTGGAAGAGGGCAACCGTCTGATCCAGTTCCATTATGAGGGAATCTTTGAGGAAATCTTAGATCAGCTCGGACAGATGCCGCTTCCGCCTTACATCACGCATCAGCTTAAGGATAAGAATCGCTACCAGACGGTTTATGCCAAATATGACGGTTCCGCTGCGGCTCCTACCGCGGGTCTGCATTTTACCAAAGAATTATTAGAGCAGGTCAAAGCGATGGGCGTTGATATCGCAGAGGTGACACTTCACGTCGGACTAGGAACTTTCCGCCCGGTGAAAGTCGACAATGTGCTCGATCACCATATGCACTCGGAATTTTATATGGTTTCCGCAGAGGCGGCAGAGAAGATCAACCGCACGAAAGACAACGGCGGCAGAGTAATCTCGGTCGGCACGACCAGTACCCGTACGCTTGAATCGGCAGCAGATGAGAACGGAAGGCTGCATGAGACGAGCGGCTGGACGGAGATTTTTATCTATCCGGGCTATCAGTTTAAAGTGATTGACGGACTGATCACGAACTTCCATCTTCCACAGTCCACACTTGTTATGCTTGTATCGGCTCTGTCAGGAAGGGAACATGTGCTTCATGCCTATGAAATCGCGGTGCAGGAGAAATACCGTTTCTTCAGTTTCGGCGATGCTATGCTGATAAAATAATACAATTTACTTGTCAAACACAAGGATCTGTAATACAATATTTACAGTATTTTTTAACAAGGAACGAAGGGTATAGGGAGCGTAGCTATGAAAGAAAAGAGAAAACACAAGAGACTGGAGCTTTATGTTGATGTGCAGCTGGAACGTCTTGATGAAGATGGGGTTACCACTTTAAAGTATGTTCAGGTTGATGTAACCGACATTTCACGAAGCGGTATCGGATTTAACGCAAAGACACAGTTGAACATCGGAACGTATTACAATACAAAGATTCAGATCTGGACCAAGGAAGTGGTCGACACCGTGATCGAGATCGTTCGATGCGAGGAGACTGCAGACGGATACCATTACGGTGCGGTATTTATCGGAATGACGAGTACGGATGCGCTCAAGATCGATATCTATCAGATTTTCAATGATTTATAAAATCGGAGGGGTGCATATTGCAGCCCCTTTTTTATCGCTTATAAAGTTTAAATTAAAAGGAGCTGCAATATGCAAACCGTAGAGAAATATAAAGTGAAGAAAGCTGCAGTAAGAAAGATTGAGGTGGAAGTGCCGGGCTCGAAAAGTATTACGAACCGCGCATTGCTGATCGCGGCACTTGCAGAGGGAAAAAGTGTGCTGCGCGGTGTACTTTTCTCGGATGACAGCCGGCATTTTCTGCAGGCACTCATGGATCTCGGATTTGAGGTGGAAGTCGATGAGGCCGCTGCTGTGGTTTCAATCACAGGATACGGCGGTAAGATTCCGGCGTATGAAGGTGCTGCGGAGGTCGATGCTTCCATCAATGTCGGAAGTGCAGGTACGGCGGCGCGTTTTCTTACGGCGTATCTCGGACTGTCAAAGGGACGGTACTTTGTGGATTCCTCGAAGCAGATGAAGAAGCGTCCGATGGAGGAACTGCTAAAAGCACTCGAGGATCTTGGCGCATCTGTTGCTTTTCAGGAAGAAGCGTATCATTTTCCGTTTGTGATCGGAAACGATGAGGTGAGTAAGCATGAGGTTACGATCGATGTGGATAAGAGCAGCCAGTTTTTAAGTGCACTTCTGATCTCTTCGGTATTGTTTGAGGAGGATTTTGTAATCCATGTGAAGGGACATCATGGTATGTCCTATGTGAAGATGACAATCGCGATGATGGAACAGTTTGGAGTAAAAGTAGATTGTCAGGCAGAGGATACGTTTGTCATTTCAGGAGATGCCGCATACACGGCGCGTGATTACCGGATCGAACCGGATGTGTCAGCGGCAGCATATTTTTATGCAATGGCTCCGGTGCTCTCGGTGCCGGCCAGTGTGCATCATGTGCATTGGAAGAGCCTGCAGGGCGACACCACCTTTTTGCATGTGCTCGAAGCAATGGGATGCGGAAGTGTCGAGCTGGAGGAAGGCATCACCATCTGTCCGCCGGAAGAGGGGCTGTGCGGCGGAACATTTGATCTGTCTTCTTTTTCCGATCAGGCACTGACACTGGCGGCAATCAGCTGTTTTGCAAAAAGCCCTGTGACGATCGAAGGAATCGGGCATATCCGTTATCAGGAATGTGATCGTCTGCATGCGATCGTGACTAATCTGACAAATATGGGAATAAAGTGCGAAGAGCCGGAAGAGGGAACCATCCGCATCTACCCGGGACAGCCGAAGCCGTGTGAAATTGAGACTTTTGAAGATCATCGCGTGGCGATGGCCTTTGCAATACCGGGACTTGTGACGGACGGAATCGTGATTAAAGATCCGGGATGCTGCAGAAAGACATTTGAAACCTATTTTGATGTGCTTGAGGATGTTGTGTGCTAAATAATTCAGACAATTCGGACGATATACATCCTATAGAGTAGTTGTGGCAGATGGACCGGATTTCAGTCAGATCGGAACCGATTTTATCAAGAAATTTTTAGTATAACGGAGGAACTATGCAGACACAATTTGATACAGAGGCACAGCTGATCCAGGAGATATCAAACAATCCGGGCGTGATCCGGACATATCTGGAAGGTCTGGTGCCTTCGCTTCTTGGTCTTCTCGTGCAGGTGATCGTTGCGATCCTTGTGCTCCTGATCGGAAGCAGGATCATTAAATTTTTACTCAAACAGATCAAAAAGTCACTCGACCGAAGCCGGGTGGAGACCGGTGTTGTCACCTTTTTGTGCTCGCTTGTGAAATATTCACTGTACTTCGTGCTGGTGATGATCATTCTGGCACAGTTTGGTGTGACGACCAGTTCGGTGGTGGCGGTCCTCGGATCGGCGGGACTGACACTCGGCCTTGCATTGCAGGGAAGTCTTTCAAATTTCGCGGGAGGTGTGCTGATCCTTCTGTTAAAGCCGTTTGTTGTGGGTGATTATATCGTCGACGGGACAACCGGACAGGAAGGAACCGTCTCTTCCATCACGATTTTTTATACGAAACTTCTTACGGTTGACAATCGCATGATCATGATTCCGAACGGAAGCTTATCCAATTCGAGCATAACGAATGTCACCCATATGGAAAAACGCAGGATCGAACTTGTGATCGGTGTATCCTATGAGGCGGATCTGGCAAAGACGAAAAAGGTGCTTGCCCAGGTGGCGCAGAATGAAGTCAGTCGTCTGCCGGATGAACCGGTGGATGTCTATGTGGCGGAACTGGCGGAGTCTTCCGTACAGATGGGCGTTCGTGTCTGGGTCAAAACGGAGGATTACTGGCCTGCAAAATGGAGGCTGACGGAAGATATCAAGAATGCGCTGGATGCAAACGGCATCTCGATTCCATATCCGCAGTTGGATGTAAAAATCAAGGAATCGTAGTGACTTCGTTAATTTGTTGACACAGATGGGCGAATGTGCTAGTCTTGTAATTGTGGATGCTATATCCACAGAGGCAGATAATTGCTGTGTTTATTTAAGGAGAATCAGGAGGAAGTAGTTATGCAGCAGGGAACAGTAAAATGGTTTAATGCAAAAAAGGGTTATGGCTTTATCTCGGATGAAGCAGGAAACGATGTATTTGTTCATTTTTCAGCATTGAATATGGACGGATTCAAGGAACTTAAGGATGGCGAGAAGGTAGAGTTTGAAGTTGTCGATGGAGAAAAAGGACCTCAGGCAGCAAATGTTACACGTCTTGCTTAGAATTATATAGATTCCATATAATAACTCAGAAGACTATCACTTTTTGTGATAGTCTTTTTACTTCATTCTGATGTTGACGAGTGAGATAGAATTATAGAAGCCAAACAGGAAAAGGAGAACTACATGGCAGATTTAAACGTAGCAGCATACGAGGTGCTGGAGGAACGACTCATAGAGGATATTGCTTCTATGGGATATATCCTGCGTCACAAGAAGAGCGGTGCGCGTGTGTGCGTGGTCGCAAACGACGATGATAACAAGGTTTTTTCCATTGGATTTCGTACACCGCCGGAGGATGAAACCGGTGTGCCGCACATTATTGAGCACACAACACTTTGTGGATCGGATAAGTTTCCGGTTAAGGATCCGTTTGTGGAACTGGTCAAGGGATCACTCAATACTTTTTTGAATGCGATGACCTATCCGGACAAGACGTTGTATCCGGTGGCAAGTTATAACGAGCAGGATTTCAAGAACCTGATGGATGTATATCTGGATGCGGTGTTCCATCCGAACATTACAAAATATAAAGAAATCTTTATGCAGGAAGGATGGCATTATGAGATGGAGGATGCAGATGCGCCGCTGACCATCAACGGTGTTGTCTATAATGAGATGAAGGGTGCTTATTCTTCACCGGAAGAGGTATTGCAGACGGCTATTATGCAGGCGCTTTTTCCGGATAACACCTACAGTAAGAATTCCGGCGGTAATCCAGAGCACATTCCGGAACTGACCTATGAGCATTATCTGGATTTCTATCACAAATATTATCATCCGGGTAATGCCTATATCTATCTCTACGGAGACATGGACGTGAGAGAGCGTCTCGAGTGGATGGACCGCGAATACTTAAGTGCATACGATGCGATGCAGGTGGATTCCGGTATCCCGATGCAGAAGCCGTTTGATGCGATGAAAGTGGTTGAGACCGCTTATCCGATCACGGATGAGGATCCGCTTACCAACAACACCTATCTGTCCTACAATAAGGTGATCGGCGATGTGTTGGACCGCAAGCTTTATCAGGCGTTTACCGTGCTTGACTATGTGCTTGTGAGTGCGCCGGGAGCACCGGTTCGCCAGGCACTGATCGATGCGGGAATCGGTGAGGATGTGTATGGTTCCTATGAAAATGATATGTTGCAGCCGTTCTTCTCCATTGTGGCAAAGAATGCGAACAAAGAGGATCAGGAGCGTTTTGTTTCGATCGTTGAGGATACATTACGAAAACTCGTGGAGAACGGACTGGATCAGGACGCACTTTTAGCAGGTATCAACAGTGAGGAATTCCGTTTCCGTGAGGCGGATTTCGGACAGTTCCCAAAGGGACTTTTGTATGGACTTCAGTGCGTGGAGAGCTGGTTTTTCGATGAAAAGAAACCGTTTATCCACCTTGAGTGTCTGGAAACATTCCAGTATCTGCGTGATCAGATCAAAACCGGATATTTTGAGGGACTAATCCAAAAGTATCTGCTTGACAATACACACGGGGCGATCGTTGTGGTTGCCCCTGAGTGTGGCTTAAATAAGGTAAAAGAAGAAGCTCTGGAGAAGAAACTTGCAGAGAAAAAGGCATCCATGTCCAAAGAAGAGATCGATGCGCTGGTTGCGCAGACAAAGCATCTGCACGCTTATCAGGAGGAGCCTTCGCCGGAAGAGGATTTAAAGAAGATTCCGATGTTGAAGCGTGAGGATATGCGCAAGGAGGCAATGCCTTTTGATAATCGGGAGGACAAGATCGGAGATGTTCCGGTTGTGCATCATGATATTGCTGCGAACGGTATTGATTATGTGACACTGATGTTTGAGGTGCGCGATATTCCGCAGGAGGATATTGCATATCTTGGAATTCTTCGTGCGGTGCTGGGCTATGTGAACACCGAACATTACAGTTATGCACAGCTTTTTAATGCGATCAATATCTACACCGGCGGAATTTCCTGCGGGGTGAGTGTATATCCGAAGGTGAAGGAAAGAGATTCGGTTTCCGTAAAGTTTGAAGTGCGTATTCGTGTACTTGAGAAGAATCTCGAGGAGGCGATGAAGCTTGCGGATGAGATCATCCGTACCTCGGATGTGACGGATGTGAAGCGTCTCGGGGAGCTGATCGCACAGGTGAAGTCCCGCCTGCAGGTTAGCTTAAGCAGCAGCGGCCATACGGTTTCTGCGATGCGTGCGCTGTCTTACCAGTCGCGCTACGCGTTCTATCAGGATGCGACACTCGGAATCGAGTACTATCATCTGGTACAGAAACTGGATGAACAGATCAAGACAGATCCGAAGTCTGTGGTTGACAAATTACAGGCGATGATCGACAAGGTGCTCGTGCGTGCGAGAATGATGGTTAGTTTTACCGCGGATGCAAAGGCTTATGAGGTAGCAAAACCGGTTACGGAAACCTATCTGAACCGGATTGCGCAGGGCAGTGCGGCAGAGGCACAGGCTTTGATCACTCTTAAAAAGAAGAACGAGGGATTTACGGATGCTTCACAGATCCAGTATGTTGCCCGTGTCGGCAATTTCTGCGATCATGGATTCTCTTACCGCGGAAGCCTTAAGATCTTAAAGTTGATCTTAAGTTATGAGTATCTGTGGATCAATATCCGTGTCAAAGGCGGTGCATACGGCTGTATGAGTTCGTTCCTGCGCACGGGAGAAAGCTATTTCGTATCGTACCGTGATCCGAACCTTGGCAAGACCAATGAAATCTATGAGCATGTGCCGGATTATCTGCGCACATTTGACGCGGATGAGCGCGATATGACCAAGTATGTGATCGGAACGTTTGGAAGCCTTGATACACCGATGAATCCGGAGGCGAAGGGAAGCCGCTCAATGTCTGCGTATCTGCAGGAACTGCCGTTTGAGCAGATCCAGAAGGAGCGCGACGAGATCTTACATGCGACACCACAGGACATCCGCGATCTGGCGGATCTGATCGCATCGGTACTCTTCGATGAGTGTTTATGTGTGATCGGAAATGAGAATGCGATCCGCGCGGAGAGTGGATTGTTTGCATCGGTACAGACGTTACAGTAGAAAAGGAGTACAAATGATACCTAATTTTAAATCAGGATTCGTAACCATTATCGGAAGACCCAATGTCGGAAAGTCAACGCTTATGAACCGTCTGATCGGACAGAAGATCGCAATTACATCGAACAAGCCGCAGACGACCAGAAACCGTATCCAGACGGTATATACGGATATGGAGCGCGGACAGATCATTTTTCTTGACACGCCAGGTATCCACAAGGCGAAAAACAAGCTCGGTGAATACATGGTCAGTGTTGCCGAGAAGACGTTGAATGAAGTAGATGTCGTTCTCTGGCTCGTGGAGCCGAGTACTTTTATCGGTGCGGGAGAGCAGCATATCGCGGAGCAGCTCCGCAAGGTCAACACACCGGTCATTCTGATTATCAACAAGATGGACATGGTGGAAAAAGACAAGGTGCTTGAGTTTATCGATGCGTACCGCAAGATCTACGATTTTGCCGAGATCATCCCGACTTCCGCACTGCGCGGACAGAATGTGGACGATGTGATCGACTCCATTTTTAAGTATCTGCCGTACGGCCCGCAGTTTTACGATGAGGATACGATCACGGATCAGCCGGAGCGTGCAATCTGCGCCGAGATCATCCGCGAAAAAGCGTTACATGCATTAAACGACGAAGTTCCGCACGGAATCGCGGTAGCAATCGATCAGATGAAGGAGCGCAAGGGCGGAAATATGATTGATATTGATGCGACGATCGTGTGCGAGCGGGATTCCCACAAGGGTATCATCATCGGAAAACAGGGCGCAATGCTTAAGAAGATCGGAACGAATGCGCGTTACGAGATGGAGCGTCTTTTGGATGCGAAGGTGAACTTAAAGCTTTGGGTGAAGGTAAAGAAAGATTGGCGTGACAGCGATTTTCTGATCAAGAATTTCGGCTATCACGATGACGATAAGTAAAGCGTTTTCCAATTTTTTTCTAGCATAGATACATGGAACATTGCAGATTCTATCTTTAAGAGGCGGGTACAAGCTGCCCAGCGAGGGAGGACTCTGCAATGGAGAAAACCTGGGATGATTTTTGGACAACAGGAAAAGTTACGGATTATCTGGCATACCGCAATGTCGCGGATGACGGATACAGGGCGCAGAAGGAACCGACAGAACATGGGACAGTCGATCATCGTGATGGGGATGGTTTTGACAGCCATGCCTATTAGTGACTATGACAAAAGAATAACGATTCTCACAAAAGAACGAGGCAAGATCACCGCGTTTGCAAGGGGGGCGCGTCGACCGGGAAGTCAGCTTCTCGCGGCGACAAACCCGTTTGCATTCGGCGAGTTTGAGTTGTTTGAGGGGCGCAGTTCCTACAATCTGACGAAGGCGTCCATCCAGAATTATTTCCGCGAACTGGTGACGGATCTGGATGCGGCTTCGCTCGGCTTTTATTTTATGGAGTTTGCGGAGTATTTCTGCCAGGAGAACAATGATGAGAAAGAGATGTTAAAGCTTCTTTATCAGTCTCTTCGTGCTTTGGAGAGTCCGCATATACCGAAGGAACTTGTGCGGGTGGTGTTTGAACTGAAAGGCATTACCATAAACGGTGAGGGACCTTCGGTTTTTGCATGTATGCATTGTCACAGGAAGGAGAATCTTGGCTTTTTCTCGGTGCGAAGGGGCGGTGTGTTCTGCCCGGAGTGTGCGAAGCAGGTTCCGGCGATGTCAATCCTCGACTCGACGCGTTACACGATGCAGTATGTGATCTCCACCCCCGTGGAAAAGCTGTATTCTTTTACGGTTTCGGATGAGGTGCTCGCAGAGTTGAAGCGGATCATGAAAGAATATATGGATTTTTATGTGCATCATGAGTTCAAGTCGCTGCAGATTTTCGGTTGAAATCAAATTTACAAAAGTGTATAATATCATGGACTGTAAATTTGAGGAGGAAAGTGGCAGAATGAAGAAATTCATGGTATGGGCTCTTGTGGCGGTAATGTGCCTCGGAATGCTTGCCGGGTGCGGCACTTCTTATGCGGCGGATGAGAGCACGGTTTTTGTACTGAAAGATGGCAAGATCGTATCTACGGATGTGGAAGATTTTGATGAAGGAACTTACGATACAGACGGATTGAAAGATTATGTCGACCAGACGATCGATACATATAATGAGGAGAACGGTAAGGGACTTGTTAAGCGGAAGGACTTGTCGGTAAAGGATAATAAAGCGGTGCTGACGCTGGAATATGCATCTGCTTCGGATTACCAGAAGTTCAATAACATTGAGCTTTTTACGGGAAGTGTTGCAGAGGCTCTGGCAGCGGGGTATTCGTTTGATGCGGATTTCGCATCGGTGTCGGATGGCAAGATCGAGTCCTGCGATTCGAGTGCTTTTTTAAATGATCCTGATTATAAAGTGGTTGTGATCAAGGGTAACACGAATGTTCAGGTAAAAGGAACGATCGCGTTTGCATCGATCCAGAACACAACCTATGTTGACAGCAAGACGATTTCCATCCAAGAGGGTGCATCGCTTCTGAACAGTGCCGTGACAGATACACAGAGTACAGAGACCGGTACGGAAGTGGTATCTCCGGATACGGAGAGTGCAACGGAAGTCAGCGGAGCTGTGACAGATGACGATTTGCTCAATATGACGGAAGAAGAGACCGAGATGGTATTCAATTTTGACCGCGATGAGACAAAGGAAAGCGGAAGCGAGTTTTCTTCGGTATATACGTATATTATTTACAAATAAAATAAAAAGAGAATGTGAGGGCTACACAATGGAAAAGACAATGGACAAAATCGTACAGGTGGCAAAGGCAAGAGGATTTGTTTATCCGGGATCCGAAATCTACGGTGGACTGGCAAATACATGGGACTACGGAAACCTTGGCGTTGAGTTGAAGAACAATGTAAAACGTGCATGGTGGCAGAAATTCATTCAGGAGAATCCATACAACGTTGGTGTGGATTGTGCGATTCTGATGAATCCGCAGACATGGGTGGCTTCCGGACATCTTGGCGGATTCTCCGATCCTTTGATGGATTGTAAAGAGTGTCACGAGCGTTTCCGTGCAGATAAGCTGATTGAGGATTTTGCACAGGATAACAATATCGAACTGGATGGTTCCGTAGACGGATGGAGCAACGAGCAGATGGTTGAGTTTATCGACTCACACAATGTTCCTTGTCCTTCCTGCGGAAAGCACAACTTTACGGATATCCGTCAGTTCAACCTGATGTTCAAGACATTCCAGGGTGTTACCGAGGATGCAAAGAATACCGTATATTTAAGACCGGAGACTGCACAGGGTATCTTCGTAAACTTTAAGAACGTACAGAGAACTTCCAGAAAGAAGATTCCATTCGGAATCGGACAGATCGGAAAGTCCTTCCGTAACGAGATCACACCGGGTAACTTTACATTCCGTACCCGCGAGTTCGAGC
>CAVHWG010000090.1:0-1197 GCA_963639645.1 Firmicutes bacterium TM09-10
CCGGAAAAACAGTGAGAAATATGGCTTTGTGATTCCACTGCGCCCGGATCTGCATCCGAATGGAGCACAGGCAGGGAAGAGCGCGGCAGAGATAGATCTGAAGCTTAAGCAGATGGCACAGGAACATTTTGAGGAACATTATGGGACTAGAGAGGACTTTCGGAGTATCTTCGGAAAGTCGGTATTGTGAGGTGATCATTTGATACAGATTGAGAATATCCCTTGTGGGCATGAGAACGCAGTACAGCGACCTGCAAACCCGCTAGAGGATAGAAAGTTAAGAAGAGAGATTGAGCAGGCAAATCGGAACGGAGATTGCATCATCAACGTGGGGCGTGGCTATTATCGTCCGGTTCCGGGGAATGCGACCGACGAGGCGGAGCTGAGACAATATCTTGCTAAGGAATTATCTCGGGCAAGGAAAATACATTCAAAGCGTTTGGCAATGCGTCAGACGTTCGAAAGGTGGCGAGAGGTTGGAATACTTACTGACAGTGCATGCGAGGCTTAACAACCTCAATGATTACATATCCGCGGAGCGGGCGAGCCGGTATAAGGGCGCTGATATGAAAGCGCGGAATGAGGCTCTTGTGAAGATTGCCATTAAGCAACAGATGAGGGGGCTTAGAATTGAGAAGCCGGTATATATGGCGTATCAATGGTATGAGAAGAACCGGCGGCGTGATCTGGACAATATATCATCTTTCGGGCGCAAGGTCATTCAGGACGCATTGGTGCAGACGCATGTGCTCCAGAACGATGGCTGGAAAGAAATCACCGGATTCTCGGACGAGTTTTTTGTAGACGCTGACAATCCCCGAATTGAAGTTCTGATCCGGGAGGTGGAGTAGTTGGATGGAAGTTATATCAAATTGAGCCGTGGACTTCTAGATTGGGAATGGTACTCGGATATCAACACAACACGAGCGTTTATTCATATGCTGCTAAAGGCAAACTGGCGAGATGGAAATTTCAAAGGTGTTCCGGTTCCGCGTGGCTCTTTTGTATCTTCCGTCGGAAAGCTTGCAAGTGAGACCGGACTTACGGAACGCGAGATTCGCACTGCAATTTCGCATTTGAAAACGACAGGCGAAGTGACAAGCAAAACGACAAACAAATTTACCGTATTTTCAGTGGTTAAGTACGATTTGTACCAAGCAAGCGACAAGCAAAACGTCAGTCAAGAGCCAAGCAAGC
>CAVHWG010000090.1:1207-5216 GCA_963639645.1 Firmicutes bacterium TM09-10
ATTCAAACGACAACAATAGAAGAAAAGAAAGAAAGGAAGAAAAGAAATAAAGAAAAAAATACCAAAAAAGATTTCTTCCCCGATGATGGGAAGTTGAATCAGGCGTTTGCTGATTTTGTTGATATGCGAAAGCAGATCAAGGCTCCTATGACTGATCGTGCTATCGGAATGGCTGTTAAGCGACTGACGGAGTTGTCCGGTGGCAACTCCGATACGGCGGTTAAGATCCTTGAGCAGTCGATCATGAATAGCTGGAAAGGTTTATTTCCGCTTAAGGGCACTGATCAGTCGGCTAAGAAAAATGCTTTTAAC
Source organism: Firmicutes bacterium TM09-10 (assembly GCA_963639645.1). GTDB lineage: Bacteria > Bacillota > Clostridia > Lachnospirales > Lachnospiraceae > Roseburia. Next base: position 1,520 of record CAVHWG010000090.1, read on the forward strand.
AACTTCAAGCCGAGGGATACCGATTGGGATGATCTTGAAAGCAAGTTGTTGAATGGGTTGCAACACCCGCCGGATGGCGAAAGAAACTCATAACGCAGAGAAACGCGAGGAATACCGAATAGTTATCACAAGCCATATTGGTTACCTTGTAGGGGCGGTAACCGCCCCCTTTCCAGAGAGGACGAAGATTTTGATTAAACAATGCATTATCTGTCATAAGGACTTCGAAACGAAGCAACCGGCGCAGACGATATGTGGAGATCCGGAATGCAGACGCAAGCGGAATAATCGCACATCCATGCGGTGGCAGAGCGAAAACAGAAAACGACTTAAGGAACAATACAAGCGCATCTGCCCAGAATGCCATAAGGAGTTTGAGACAACGAATGTGAGGAAAATTTATTGCAGCCATGATTGCCAGGTTTCTCATTCCGCGCACAAGAAATATCCGTATTCGCCGAAACCCAAAAAGAGCAGGGCGGCGAAGAAGCGGACGCCCCACGATGACCTTGTAGAGGCATCCAAGGCAGCACATGAAGCCGGCATGACGTATGGACAGTGGCAGGCGATGCGAGAAGGGAGATTGAAATGCTGACAGAGGAAAATTTGGGATTTGTTGAGAGCAGTCCGGTACCAAAACATAATGATCCCGAAGCGATAAAGAGATTTAAAGCAGCACCGACCTACTACGGTAGCGGGCGGTTCTGCAGCTATGGAGATAAGACGAAGGTGTGTGATCCGAGTTGCCGGTTCTGGAATACCTGCATCAAGGGCAGACACAGAGAGGAGAAGTAATGCACGGAGTAAATCAGAGAGAGCGGTTGATCCCGATGAGTGTGTACCGTAAGGAGCTTGCAAAGGCACGTCTCGGCGACAACATCGCGAATCATATGGGATTCATTTTTACAGCGATTTTATATGACAAGTTTGATATGACGTTTAAGCAGGTCACGAACTTTTACAGCAAGACCGTTGAGCGCCGGAAAGCTTGGCAGGACGATGACAACGAAGAGGTTACGAGAGAGAGCATGATGGAGTATTGCCAGAGAAAGAAAATCGACGTGATCAAGTGGGTAAAGACGATTCCGATGCCGCAGAAGTTGTACATGGCGGATATCCAGAAAGGACGCGCGGTACTTGGCGCAGATCGGAACATCGAGAGTGCGCTTGCATCTACGATGTATCTGACCATCCCGACATTGAAAGATTCTTATAGGTTCTCGAATGCCAAGATTGAGGAATTTATGAAGTGGGTTGCCTATTACATTGATTCCTATTGGCGCAAGCAGCCGAAGAGCAAGGATCACTATCTGACGGATGAGATTATCCGGAATCAGTTCATTGAGGATGAAAATTGGGATATCGTAACAGGGAAGGCGGTGTGAGGATGCTGAATAGAGAAAAGTACGCGAATGAGATTATTGATATTGCATGCGGTGGAAACGGTTTGGCGATTGTCAAAGAGACATATGATTGCTTTTGGAAGATTGTAAAAGTAGTTCAGGCAAATTACTAAACAGGAGGGCGAACGATGAGGTTGATTGATGCGGATGCGCTAATAAAACATTTTGAAGCAATTCAGAAACAGGAAGATGCCATTGGTCTTGATTTTGTGGCGATTGCAGATGAAATAAAAGAACAACCGACTGCCTATGACCCGGACAAGGTTGTGGAGCAGTTGGAAGAAGTTGAAAAAATAATGGCATCACCGATTAGCCAGGATTGTTTTGGAGAAGAGTGTAAGGCATCGGACTGTACAGTATGCATTATTAGCAGAGCAATCGAGATTGTGAAAGGCGGTGAAATAGATCCGCAATCTGAATGCGAGTGGCATATTCAAGATGCCGAAGAAAACCTATATGCAACAGAGTGCGAGAATCGCCAGATTATATTTGAGGGAACACCGGAGGAAAACGGGTATAGATATTGCCCTTATTGTGGGCGGAAAATCAAGGCGGTGGAGTAGATGGCTAAAGCAGTATTGATTATGGATATGCCGGAATCATGTATTGGTTGTAATTTCTGCCACATAAGCAGCGAAGATAACGAAAGCAGTTGCAAAGCGTATGAAGTGGCAAGAACGATTGACTCTGATACATACAAAAAGCCAAATTGGTGTCCCCTTCGTGAGCTGCCGGAGAAGAAAGAAGAGATTGAACTACGGGAATGCAAAGGCTCCGTGGAAGGAACATGGAACGTTCCATTGATTGAGAATAAGGGCTTTAATGCCTGCTTAGATGAAATTTTAAACTAAATCGAAAGGAGTGAGAGGTTTGCTGGCCAGCGTTAAAGAGCTCTTTACTCCGTGAACAAAATTGGAATCAGTAAAAGAGAGAATGGAGAGGATCGGCGCATATGAGAAGATTGCTTCATTCATGCAGAAAGAAAAGCAGGATTACGCTTTCAAGCGTAAATATGCGCAGATCAGAGCCGAAGAGTTTAAATCAGAATGTGACAAGCGCGGTTTGAACTGTCATGTATCAGTTGGAGGTCTGGATAGCATCATTTTATACATATTTCTCCATGAGGTATGTGGGATTGATGTTCCGGGAGTATCCGCATCGACTTTGGAAGATCGGAGCATCCAGAGGGTACATAAAGCAATCGGAATTATAAATGTGCCGCCGCTCATGCGAGATGATGGAACCAGATGGACAAAACCGAAGGTTATACAAGAGTTTGGATTTCCGGTCATATCCAAGGAGATTGCCGGTAAAATAGAGTTGCTACAGAATCCGACAGAGAAGAACAAGACAGTCAGACACGCAATCATAACGGGAGAGACTGGAGAATACGGTGGCTGGCAGAAGAATTCAAAGATGCAGCTTAATCAGCGGTGGTTAAAGCTGTTCGGTGGATATGAAAACGAAACCGAAGGATGCGACTTCGGAAAACCAGATTTCTTGGTATCAGCGAAATGCTGTTATTACCTCAAAGAAAAGAACTGTGACGATTGGGGTAAGGAACATAACAGTGTACCTTATTTGGGACTGATGGCATCCGAGGGCGGCAGACGTGCCAAGAGCCTGCGGATGAATGGCTGCAATTACTTCGGGGCATCCACAATCAGATCAGCGCCGTTTGCAATCTTCCATCGGCAGGACATTCTTACACTTGCCTTAGAGATGGATGATCTCTGGAAGAATGGACTAAAAGAGAAGTATCGTGCTGCTGCAATCAAGGCGGGGATAATAACAGAATGTTTTCAGATGCCGGATTCTTTGATACCGGACATTTATGGTACGATTGAGAAAAAGCCGGATGGTACATTGTATACAACAAAGGCACAGCGTACCGGATGTAGCATGTGTGGTTTCGGAATCCACATGGAGAAACGACCGCATCGGTTTGATCTGTTGTATGAGAGCAATCCGAAAGAGTGGGATTATCTGATGTTCCATATGTGTAAGGATAAAGACGGAAATGATTACGGATGGGCGAAAGTGTTGGACTATATTGGTGTAGGATGGGACCCAACAACCATCGGTGATAACTGTAAAGGGCAGATGAGCTTAGAAGATTTTATGTAGAGAAAGGAGCCGGAACCTATCCGGATAAAAGGCGCGCCGGGTTCCTTTCAAGAAAAATGACATATAAAGAATTTTTAGAAACAAAGATTGAACTTGCAACAGAAAGCGGATTCAGTGTGGATCTGGGGAAAGTTAACAAGGTATTAAAGCCACACCAGAGGGATGCT
>CAVHWG010000091.1:0-6267 GCA_963639645.1 Firmicutes bacterium TM09-10
TTATATCGTTGGATTACCAGCAAAAATGTCGTCACCAGGGCGTTCCCGACAATGAAGTCACTCGACTTCGACAAGAAGGCTTCCAAGACAGTCCGAGGGAGACGCAGCAGAAGCTGCAAAGGATAACAACGGATTCTTTACCGCAAATGAGAAGATCGATTTCTCAAATGTAAAGGTTAAGGAATGTGTTGCAGTACCAAAGTCAAAGAAGTTGTTACAGTTCACTCTTGATGACGGAACCGGCACAGACCGTACAATCCTTAGTGGAATTCACGCTTACTATGAGCCGGAAGAGTTGGTTGGCAAGACACTGATCGCCATCACAAACCTTCCGCCAAGAAAGATGATGGGAATCGAGTCCTGCGGTATGTTACTTTCTGCAGTCAATAACCTTAAGGATTCCGAGGATGAAGAACTTCATCTTCTTATGGTTGATAACCATATTCCGGCAGGTGCAAAGCTTTACTAATTTTATAAAAAAAACAAAAGACTTTCCGATTTTTGAAAAAGGCATCGGAAAGTCTTTTTTGTTATATTTAAAAAAATACCGTAATACCTATTGACATACTAGGATTATAGGGGTATACTACGAACCAACAAAGGAAAGGAGACATGACAAGATGAGAAACGTAACGACTTTGAATAACATGTGTATGTGTTGTCGAATGCTGCACTCCCAGGCAGGTAAGTTGGCCGGGTGTTTGGCTCGTTTGTCATGCACCTGTATGCAATAATTTGTTTTGACAGATTAATGTAAGCCAATGCCTGGGAGATAAGAACCAGGCTTTTTCTTTGCCGAGGTGAGGACGGTTGCAGAGAAGAAGCAAGCTTACAGCGTAGATGCAAAGGTAATCAATGAAAATAGAAAGAGAATGAGGAAGAGAAAGATGAAAAAGAATTTTGTGAAAAAATTAGTAACCGGAATATTAGCGGCAGCCTTAGGAGTGACAGCTTTAGCAGGATGCGGATCAAGCAAGTCCGATGATCAGGCAAAAGGCGATCAGGTATACCGCACACTTGATGAGATCAAAGAAAGCGGAGAAGTCAACATCGGCGTTTTCTCCGATAAGAACCCATTCGGATATGTCGACGACAACGGCGACTATCAGGGATACGATGTATACTTCGCAGAGAGACTTGGTAAGGATCTCGGAGTAAAGATCAATTATGTGTCTACAGAGGCTGCCAACCGTGTGGAATACTTAGAGACCGGTAAGGTCGATATCATCCTTGCAAACTTCACCGTAACCGATGAGCGAGCAGAGAAAGTTGATTTCGCTTCACCATACATGAATGTAGCGCTCGGCGTTGTATCCCATGAGGATAACGTGATCGAAAGCCTTGATCAGATTAGTGCAGACGATCAGGTGATCGTTATCTCCGGAACGACAGCAGAGACTTATCTCGAGAAGAACTATCCGGATATCAAGCTTCAGAAGTTTGACACCTACGCAGCAGCCAAGACCGCATTCGAGAACGGAACCGGCGTTGCATGGGCAAACGACAACACAGAGGTTATCGCATACGCACAGGAGAATCCGGGTTATGTCGTAGGAATTTCTTCCCTCGGCGATGCACAGAGCATTGCTCCGGCAGTAACAAAAGGAAACAGTTCCTTACTTGACTGGATCAACAGTGAGATCGAAAGCCTTGGAAAAGAGAACTTCTTCCACGCAGATTACGAAGCAACCTTACTTGACACATACGGTGCAGATTACGAAGATACATTAGTCATTGAAGGTGGCAAAGCAGAAGGATCTGATACAACCACAGAAGCAACAGAGTCAGGAAAATTAGACATTACACCGGGAAACGGTGAGACGATCAAGATTGCAGCATCTCCGATCCCGCACGCAGAGATCCTTGCAAAAGCAGCAGAAATCTTAAAGGATTACGGATATGACCTTGAGATCACAGAGTTCAACGATTATGTACAGCCAAACCTTGTTGTAGAGTCCGGTGAATTTGACGCAAACTATGTAGAGCATGTACCATACTTAAACAGCTTTAACGAAGAGCAGGGAACTCACCTTGTAGATGCAGGCGAGATCCACTATGAGCCATTCGGAATCTATCCGGGAACAAAGAAGTCCCTTGACGACATTGCAGACGGAGACAGCATTGCAATTCCAAACGATACAACAAATGAGGCAAGAGCATTACTGTTACTGCAGGATAACGGTTTGATCAAATTGAAGGATGAAGCAAGTCTTACCGCAACAGTAAACGACATCGCAGAGAATCCTCACAATATCAAGTTCGTAGAGCTTGAGGCTGCACAGGTGGCACGCGTTGTAAACGAAGTTGCATATGTTGTATTAAACGGAAACTACGCACTTGAGGCAGGTTATTCCGTAGGAAAAGATGCGATCGCATACGAGGCAAGCGATTCCATCGCAGCAAAGACTTATGTAAACATCATCGCCGTTGAGGAAGGAAATGAGAACAGCGGCAAGATCAAAGCACTGGTTTCCGTACTCAGATCTGATGATATCAAGAAATTTATTGAAGACACATACGACGGAGCAGTTATCTTCTACGAAAAATAAACAGGGAAAGGACAGGAGGGATGCAGTCCCTCCTTTGTCACTGGTGAAAAAATGAGCGAAATTGAAATCAGAAATCTGACAAAAACATTTGATATAAAAGGCCGCACGGTCAACGCATTAAAAAATATCAATCTCTCCATCGAGCAGGGCGATATCTTTGGTATCATTGGAATGTCCGGAGCCGGCAAAAGTACCCTGGTGCGCTCCATCAATTATCTGGAGAAGCCGACTGAGGGAGAGGTGTTGATCGACGGCGTCGATCTGGCAGACCTGACCGAGAAGCAGCTTCGCAAAAAGCGCAGCGAGATCGGTATGATCTTCCAGAATTTCAATCTCCTTGAGCAGAAAAACGTACTGGATAACATCTGCTTCCCGCTTGAGATCGCAGGAGTTAAAAAGAGAGAGGCAAGAAAACGCGCCACAGAGCTGTTAAAGACCGTCAATCTTGAGGAGAAAGCGAATGCGTATCCGTCGCAGCTTTCCGGAGGACAGAAGCAGCGTGTCGCGATCGCGCGTGCACTTGCGACAAATCCGAAGATCCTGCTTTGTGACGAGGCGACCAGCGCACTCGATCCGCAGACGACCGCAGCGATCCTGAAACTGTTAAAAGAGATCAACGAGAATCTTGGAATTACCATTATCATTATCACACATCAGATGTCCGTTGTGACCGAAATCTGTAAGCGCGTGGCGATCATCGACAGCGGAAAGCTCGTCGAGGAAGGACTTGTCAATAAGATCTTTGAGAATCCGCAGTCCGATGCGGCAAAAGAACTGATCTCCGGAAAAGAGATCCGCTATACACCGGTGGAGAATCTGGATGCAGAGTGCAAGATCCGTATCGTATTTCAGGAGAATTCCGCTTTTGAGCCGGTGATCTCGAACGTGATCTTACAGTATCAGGTTCCGGTCAATATCCTTAAGGCAGAAACGAAGAACGTGAGCGGCAAAGCCGTGGGCGAGATGATCCTCGGCCTGCCGACAGGAAAAGAGACACAGGAAGATATTATCGCGCATTTGAGAGAGCGCGGACTCGTGGTAACGGAGGTGACAGAGAATGTTGGATAAGCAAGTAGTAGAAATGATCTTAGAAGGTATCAGAGATACGCTATACATGACACTATTATCAACGCTCATCGGGTATGTGATCGGTCTGCCGTTCGGTGTCCTGCTTCATGTGACCAGTGAAAAAGGCCTGCACCCGAACCGTCTGATCTACCGCATCGGGGACTTTATCTGTAACATCATCCGAAGCATTCCGTTTTTGATCCTTTTGATCCTGCTGATCCCGTTCACACGTCTGATCGTAGGACAGAGTTACGGATCAACCGCAACGATCGTGCCGCTCGTTATCTGTGCCGCACCGTATATAGCAAGAGTTGTGGAATCCTCGTTAAACGAAGTGGATGCCGGCGTGATCGAGGCAGCCAAAGCGATGGGAGCAAGCAACACACAGATCATCTTTAAGGTACTTCTCGTGGAAGCGAGAACATCACTGATCAACGGAGCAACTATCACAACTGGACTGCTCCTTGGCTATTCCGCGATGTCCGGAACCGTCGGCGGAGGCGGACTCGGAGATATTGCCGTGCGCTACGGTTATTACCGCTGGCAGACCGACATCATGATCGTGACCGTTATTCTGTTGATCGTGATCTTCCAGATCATCCAGAATCTCGGAACAAGACTTGCGGTTCATTTCGATCACAGAAAACGTTAGCAATCATAAAAAGCTTAGAAATTAGGATGCGATAGTATGAATTTTGGAGTAATACAGGACTACATGCCGCTGTATACAAAGGCATTTTTATTGACAATTAAGATAGGATGGATCGGTATCGCGTTGGCCGTCGTGATTGGAATCCTTGCAGCGTTTGTACTGCATTTCAAGATTCCCGTGCTGGCGCAGATCACCAAAGCATATGTGGAGCTGTTTCGTAACACGCCACTTCTGGTGCAGCTGTTCTTCATCTACTTTGGACTCCCGAAAGTCGGACTCTTGATCTCCGCGGAAGTGTGCGGATCGGTGGGACTCGGACTGTTGGGCGGAAGTTACATGGCAGAAAGCTTCCGAAGCGGACTCGATGCAGTATCGGAGTCGCAGACGGAGGCGGCATTGGCGCTCGGTATGAACCGGTTTCAACTGTTCGGCAGCGTGATTCTGCCGCAGGCAGTATCAATCAGTGTGCCGGCGATTGTGGCAAATATCATCTTTTTGTTGAAGGAAACCAGTGTATTTTCGGCGATCAGCCTGATGGATCTGATGTTTACGGCAAAAGATCTGATCGGTCAGTATTACAACACGACCGAGTGTCTGACGATGCTCGTTGCATTTTACATTGTCATGCTGCTTCCGGTATCCGTACTGGGAAGTCTGATCGAGCATAAAGTAAGATATCGTATGTTTGGAGATTAACGAGATGGGATTTGAAATTTTATTAAAAGGAAATAATATGCTGCGTCTCTTGCAGGGACTCTGGGTAGCGCTCCGTATCAGTCTTATTTCGGTCGTGATCAGCATCGTGCTTGGAATTCTGCTCGGTATGCTGATGACATCCAAAAATAAAATTATTCAGGTGATTACGCGCATCTATCTTGAAATCGTGCGCATCATGCCGCAGCTCGTGCTGCTGTTCATCGTATATTTCGGTGCGACCAAAGCGATGGGCATCAATCTGTCGGCGGAGACCGCAGCGATCATCGTGTTTGTATTCTGGGGCACCGCAGAGATGGCGGATCTGGTTCGCGGCTCGCTGATCAGCATTCCAAAGATCCAGTATGAGAGCAGCGAATCACTGGGCTTGAGCGTGGGGCAGACGTACCAGTACGTCATTATTCCGCAGATCATAAGAAGAATGATCCCGCTTTCCATAAACCTGATCACCCGAATGATCAAGACGACCAGCCTTGTCATGATGATTGGAATCGTGGAAGTGTTAAAAGTAGGACAGCAGATCATAGAGGCAAATCGAAAGACGGCACCGAATGCCGCGTTTGCAATCTTTGCGACGATCCTCTTACTGTATTTTATCGCCTGCTGGCCGATCAGCTGTCTTTCAAAATATCTAGAGAAACGATGGGAGAATTGAGATGGACGAAATATTACGCATCAAAAATTTAAGCAAAAGTTATGACAATATCAGTGTTTTAGAGAACATCAATCTCTCCGTGAAAAAAGGCGAAGTAGTCGTGATCGTCGGACCATCCGGCTGCGGCAAGAGTACACTTCTGCGCTGCTTAAATGGACTTGAGGACATCCAGGACGGAGAGGTTTTGCTTGACGACGAAGTCGTAAATCCGAATAAAAAGAATCTGAGCAAAAATCGTGAGAAGATCGGAATGGTCTTCCAGAGTTACGATCTGTTCCCGCATCTGACGATTTTGCAGAACGTGACACTTGCACCGATCAAGGTCAAGAAGAGAAAACGCACGGAAGTCGAGAAAGAGGCTTTGGCACTTTTGGATCGCGTAGGTCTGTCCTCCAAGAAAGACAACTATCCGCGGCAGCTTTCCGGTGGACAAAAGCAGCGTGTTGCGATCGTGCGTGCGCTCATTATGCACCCGGAGGTACTGCTTCTCGACGAGATCACCGCAGCGCTCGATCCGGAGATGGTGCGCGAGGTACTTGACGTTGTGCTTGCGTTAGCAAAAGAAGGAAGAACTATGGTCATCGTGACACATGAGATGCAGTTCGCCAAGGCGGTTGCAGACCGCATGG
>CAVHWG010000092.1:0-14908 GCA_963639645.1 Firmicutes bacterium TM09-10
CCTATTTTTTCGATAAAATAACTGTATGGTCCAATGTCGTAACTCTGAAGAATTTCCTCGGTCATTGGAATCATTCAAGTCCGTCACTTACAGAACAATCTACTGCTAATTTTTATTACAACTCTATAATCCGGTATCGTCCGTATTAAAACTCAAATCTAATCACGCCAAACCCGAATTTGATCTGCCAATTTTAAGAAAATCATAAGAATAAATACCTTGAATCCCAAGAAATGAGTGCTACAATGAGTGCAAACAAAAGACGAGGAAGTGAGACTAAGAAATAATAGCGTAGTCTTTCATTTACAGATCAAGGAGGAGACAATCATGAGCACAAGAAAGAATATGTTAAAGAAACTTGGAGTATTTGCACTGGCAACAATTCTTGCAGCAGGGATGTTCATACCAGTGACGGGATCGACCGAAGCTGCACTAACGCAGGATGCACAAGTGACAGAGAATATAAAGGCAGCAGGGAATGAACAGGTAGCGGAGAACACGCAGACAACAGGTACGGAACAGAAAACAGAGGACGGACAGACATCAGAAAATACACCGACAACAACTTCTGTAACGAAAAAGTATACGATTGGAAAGTCAAAATATGAAAAGAATTATAAGTTGAAAAACGGAAGAATTTATTTTGCGGTAAAAGGAACATTTCCGACCATCAAGGAGGATTCGGAAGCCGCCAATAAGATCAATGAAGCATTAAACCAGGAGAAGAAAAGTGTGATCGATGGCTGGAAGAAAAATGCTCGTACATATAAGTCGGAGTATACGTCATTTCTTGAGGACGAAAAGAAATACGGAACTACGGTCGATTGGACTTATGGTGATGAAATCACATATAAGGTTACGGCAAATAATGAGCAGTATTTCAGTGTGGTATTAAGCGGATATTTATATCAGGGCGGAGCACATGGAGAGCCATATCGTGAATGTCTGACATTTGATGCACAGACCGGTAAGAAACTGACGGCAACAAAAATATTAGGAATCAGTAAAAAGCAGCTGAATGCGAAAGTAAGAAAGCTTTATCTTGCCAAGTGGGATAAGAAAGGGGAAGATGCCGGTTTTTATCCTGCCTTCAAAGATGGCCGCAAAGAGTTAAAGGATCGATTAAAGGATATGGATTTTAGTAACGATTTCTACGTTAAGAATAACGGTAAAATCGTATTCTTTACATATCCATATAATTTAGGACCGTATGTGGCGGGTTTCCTCTCGGTTTCTGCAACAATTAAGTAAAGATGGATGATACAGTTATGTGTTCGTTTTGGAATACAATGAAAATCATGTCGGATACTCTGTTAAGACAGAATGATTCACAATTGATAGATCAGGATCGGAAAAAGGAGAAAAATGTGTGATGAAGGATTATATTCTGGAGGTGTGTGTGGACTCTGTTGAGTCTGCGATCGCGGCAAAAGCAGGCGGGGCGACAAGGTTTGAATTGTGCTCGAATCTTGTAATCGGAGGGACAACCCCGGGATATGAATTGTTTGCGATGGTAAAGGAGGCGACCGGACTTCCAATCCGCACGCTGATCCGCCCACGATTCGGAGATTTTCTGTACACGGATTATGAGTACGAGCAGATGGGGCGGGATATCCGGCATTTTGCGAAGGCGGGAGCGGACGGTGTCGTGATCGGGAGCCTGAATGCGGACGGAACGCTCAATGAGGTGCAGATGCGCGGGATGATCGAGGCAGCAGGCGATTGTGGCATTACGCTGCATCGAGCATTTGACGTGTGCACGGATCCAGTCGATACGATGAACAAGGCGAGAACACTTGGCGTGGATACGATCCTGACCTCGGGGCAGGAGGCGGATGCGCTCGCGGGAAGTGCGGTATTGCAGCAGCTTGTGGAGCAGGCTGGTGCCGCAGACAATAAAAAGATGACGATCCTTGTGGGAGCAGGGGTAACATCTTCAAACATTGCGGAGTTGGCGAAAAGAACCGGCGCGCATGCGTTTCATATGTCGGGAAAGAAAGTGTTAGAAAGCGGCATGCGCTACCGGAACGAGCGTGTGCATATGGGAATCGAGGGCATGAGCGAGTTTGAGATCTACCGCACCGACGAGGCGGAAATCCGCCGTGCAGCAGGCATTTTACAGCAAATATTATAATGAAAAAAGCAAAGGTGTAATAAAATCAGAATTGGTGCACGATTTTCAGATTGCATGAAAATATTGCACTTTTTTCGAATATTAGTAACTGTTTTTGCACAATTCACAATGCTACAATACAAACATCAAATGAAACACAAGTTGTTTGAAAATGAAATTGTGGAGGTATTAGCATGAAAAAGAAAATTGTATCGGTATTATTGACCGCAGCAATGGCGGCTACCATGTTTGCAGGATGTGGCAGCAACACAGACAGCAAGACGGATGGGGGATCACAGTCAGCTGACAGCAAGACAGACGATGGATCAGACGGTGAGGAGATCACACTCAAGGTATTTTCCAACCTGACAGACCGTAAGAACGGACAGGGACTTGTTGAGCAGACGATCATCGATGAGTACATGGAGGAAAATCCGAATATCAAGATCGAAGTTGAATCTCTTGATGAGGAAGCTTATAAGACAAAGTTCAAGGCATATTCGATGGACGGACTTCCGGATGTGGTAAGTATCTGGGGCCAGCCGGCATTCCTGGATGAGGTTCTTGAGGCAGGCGTGCTTGCCGAGTTAAATGAGGCAGATTACGCAGATTACGGATTTATCTCAGGATCTCTTGAGGGATTCAAGAAAGACGGAAAGCTCTACGGACTTCCAAGAAACACAGACGTTGCAGTATTTTACTACAACCAGAAGATGTTTGATGACAACGGATGGGAAGTTCCTACTACATACGACGAACTCTTAGAGCTCGGACAGAAGATTCAGGATGCAGGCATCACACCGGTAGCAATGGACGGTGGAGACGGATGGCCGATGGCTGTATATCTGTCAGACCTTCTGAATAAAATTGTCGGAACCGATTACGCATCCATCGTAAGCAATGCGGTATCAACCGGTGATTTCACAGATCCTTCAATTGTACAGGCAACCGAACTGTTAAAGAAGACAGCAGATTCCGGATTATTCCAGAACGGTTATGATTCACAGGATTACGCAACAGCACAGAACCTGTTCATCAACGGACAGTCTGCAATGTATTACATGGGAAGCTGGGATGCTTCGATGGCATTAAACGAGGATATTCAGCAGGATATCAGAGAGAACATCCGTATGTTCACCATGCCGGTCGTATCAGGCGGCAAAGGAACAGCAACCGATATCGCAGCATGGAACGGCGGTGGATATGGTGTATCCGCAACATCTGAGCACAAGGATGAGGCAATCAAGTTCTTAAACTACATGTATCAGCCGGATAAACTTTCCAAGTATGGCTGGGAGAACGGTGTCGGCATGTCTGCACAGGATCAGAGTGATTACATGACCGGTGACGAGACAGAGTTACAGATGCAGATCGTAGATGCTGTCAACAATGCAACAAGCGTATCAGGAACTCCAATGAATGACTGCGGACCATCTGCATTCAAGACAAGCATTGAGAGTGAGATCCAGGGTGTATCAAACGGAAGTTTGAGCGTGGATGATTTCCTTGCTTCCATCGGATCTAATTGTAATTAATATCGCTTCTTCAATATTTTCTCATAGAAATCCATTCCTCTAAAGGAAGATGGAGCCACCTGTCCCGGGTGGCTTCATTTCATTATAAAAAGCGCGGAAAACGTTGATTTTCTGCGCTTTTTTGCAGTTGAAGATTTTACACCTTTTTCTAAAAATGGCATCTGTAATGTGTAAAAAAGCGTTGCTATAATTTTCTTATCAACAAAGAAAACTGTTAGGGAGGTAAAGGAGAATATGAAAAAACTATACAGTAATAAGTGGGTGATTCTAAGCCTGGTCCTTCCGGGATTGCTGCTTTTTGTATTTGCAATTCTGGCACCGATCTGTCTGAGTGTCTACTACGGATTCACAGACTATTCCGGAATGGGATCGTACAATTTTATCGGACTTGAAAACTACAAAGCGCTGTTTCACGATAAAGCATTCGGATTGTCGCTTCGAAACTCGCTGCTTCTTGCGATCGGATTTATCTGCATCCAGCATCCGCTGGCAATGATTGTGGCGGCTGTGCTCGATAAGCTCGGAGGAAAGGGAGAAAGCTTTTTTCGATGCGTATACTTTATTCCGAACGTTATTTCTGTAGCGGTTATCGCATACTTATGGAAATTCATCTATAACCCGGATTTCGGTCTGTTAAACAACCTGATCAAATTATTCGGTGGAAAAGGCGATATCAACTGGTTCAGTTATGACACCGCAATCTGGGCGGTGCTCGTTGTATTGATCTGGCACGGATTCGGATGGGGCATGCTCATCTACTACACCGGTATCAAGAACATCGACCCGGTACTTTACGAGGCAGCCGCGATCGACGGAGCCGGCCCGGTGCAGACATTCATCAAGATCACACTTCCTCTGATGAAGCCGGTCATTCAGGTAAATGTAACCATGGCTGTCATCTCCGCATTAAAGCAGATGGAGACCGTATATCTTCTGACAAACGGCGGACCGAACAACAGCACGCAGTTTACCGCAAACTACTTATACCAGCAGGCATTTAAAGCATTCAAATACGGATATGGCAATGCGATCGGTGTGATCTTCATCATCATCTGCCTGATCGTAACCGTACTTCTTGACAAGGTGTTTGCAGAGCGTGAGCCGAAGGCAAAAGTTAGAGCAAAAGCAAAGGGGGCAGCATAATGGAACAGGTAGGAGCAAAAGCAAAAAGAAAAAAATTTACGAAACCGATTTTGTGGGTTATACTTATTATAGTTGCAGTCATCCAGATCTTTCCACTTATCTGGCTTTTGGATTTCTCGCTGGCGAGCAGTTCGGAGATGTTTACAAACGGACTTCTCATCATTCCGAAGAAGATCCAGTGGGGCAACTACGTGAAAGCGTTTGTGGACGGTAACTTTTTATGGTACTTAAAGAACAGTGTACTGATCAATGGTCTGGCCGTATTCCTTGTTATTGTGGTTTCCATCATGTCTGCATTTGCATGCCGCAGAATGAAATGGAAATTGAGCACACTGGTGAAGACGTTGCTTCTGATGGGACTGATGATCCCGATCCATGCAACCCTTCTTCCGAACTACAAGATCTACAGTCAGCTCGGTTTGACCGATACGATCTGGGCTCTTTTGATCCCGTATGTTGCATTCTCACTTCCGCAGGGATTGTTCCTGATGACCAGTTTTATGGAATCCATCCCGGTCGAGCTTGAGGAAGCAGCGGTTATGGACGGATGCGGTATCTACCGTATCATCTTTCAGATCATTACACCGATGCTCAAATCATCGATCGCAACCGTAGCGATCATGACGTTCTTAAATAACTGGAACGAGTTCATGATGGCCAGCACCTATTTAAGCTCCGACAAATGGAAGACACTTCCGTTCTCGGTATTGGAGTTTACTGGGGAGTATTCATCCAACTACGCAGTGCAGTTTGCGGTTATGGCACTGACCGCCGCACCGGCAGTTATCGTATATATTATTTTGAACAAGCACATTACCAAAGGTGTTGCGATGGGAGCTGTTAAGGGCTAATGATAAAAAAGATAAAAAACTGGGTGAATCGGTTAAGCGTAAAAAAGAAACTGATCTTTTATGGATACGCGATCATCACACCTGTTTTGGTGGCAATCTGTGTGGGAATGGTCATTCACAACTACAGTGCCGCAAAAGAAGATCAATTACAGAATAATCTTGCAAGTGTGGAATCCCTGTCCGACAGCATCAATATGCTGCAATCGGACATCAAGGATTATACAACTTACATATGCTTAAACCAGCAGATCCGTGATCTGCTGGTTGTGCAGGATAAAGAGCAAATGCAAAAAATGAATGCCAATGCACGTCTGTGGCAGGAGGAAGCCCCGATGGGCGTTGTGCAGGATATGATCTCCCTGCGAGGAGAAATCAAGACGATCGCGATCTATCCGGAGAACGGGATCCGGCCTTACCTTCGCGGTATGGATGGAAGCGTGCATTTGTCCACAATTGAAGATGTGAAGAACACGGATATCTATAAGGAAACGATCGCGAGTAAGACAGGAACGGTTTGGCGGCGTGTCGAGGCCGGAGGAGGGGATACCTACCTTACAAGCCGCACGGAAAAAATCGTACTTTATCGCGAATTTTTTGATTTATCGAAGAAGAAAACGCTCGGCTATATTGTCATCGGTGTCGGAAAAGAGAAATTTGAAGCGCTCTGCGACACGTCCGTCAAGGGAAACGAAGGCGTTATCGTACTTGATCCGAATGAAGGAATGCTCGTCACTTCCGGAAATGTGGACGAGAAGGTACTTGAATATCTCAGCAGGGAGGAATTCCTGACACAGGATTACCGGACAAGAGAGAAGCATTTTGAGTACAATAAATATGATATTGTGTGCAAACAGTTATACAGTGATGGCTCGATCGTCTGTAAGACGGTTCCGAAGAAGGAACTGAAAGCACAGACTATGAGTATGGTCTACATGCCGATCCTGCTGTTGATCGGAATTCTGGCCGGTATGCTGCCGCTGCTTCTGATCATGTCAAGTTTTGTGACGAATCCACTGCACAAACTGAGCGTGGCGATCACGCATTTTTCGGAGGGAGATTTTGAGCAGCAGGTGGAAGTGACGACCGAGGATGAGGTCGGAGAAGTTGCACGCTGCTTTAACAAGATGGTTGGCGATATCAAGAAGCTGATCGATGAGAATTATGTGATCAAGCTGTCGGAAAAGGAGAGCGAGCTTGCGGCGCTTCAGGCGCAGATCAACCCGCACTTTTTGTACAATACACTGGATTCCCTGTACTGGCAGGCAACGGTAGCTGGAAATGATGAGATCGCGGAGAGTATTCTTGATCTGTCCCAGTTGTTTCGCCTTGTGTTAAATCAGGGTAAGAGCGTGGTGACGATCGAGCAGGAGATCGAGCTGATCACGCACTATCTGCAGATCCAGAAGATGCGTTTTCCGCGGAAGATCAACTATGAGATCACGGTTGCGCCGGAGGTGGCGAAGGTGAAGATTCTGAAACTGATCCTGCAGCCGTTCGTGGAGAATGCGATCGTGCACGGTTTTGAGAATGTCAGCACGGCATGTCTGCTGATGGTGACCGTTGAGCGACGGGAGGATTATGTACGGTTCGTGATCAAAGATGACGGAATCGGTATGAATAAGGAACAGCTTGCTTCCCTTTGGAAGAGCGAGCCGGCAAATTATTCGAAGGTACGGATCGGCAGATATGCCATCAAGAATATCAGAGAGCGTTTACAGTTAAGGTATCACGATGCGTTTCATCTTGAAATTCAGAGTGATGTCGGAAAGGGAACCACGGTTATCTTAGAGGTTCCTTATGAGGAGGGGGATTCAGATGCCAATTAAATTACTGATCGCGGATGACGAGGATATGATCCGCAAAGGCGTTGCCAAATATCTGCAGCTGCATACGGACCGTTTCTCCAAAATCTACGAGGCGGAGAACGGACAGGAAGCGATTGACTTGACACTTCGCTACCAACCGGATATGCTTTTATTAGATGTACAGATGCCGGGAAAGACCGGTCTGGATGTTATGAAGGAAGTGCAGAAGGCGGGACTCGAACCGGTCACGGTAATCTTGAGCGGATACGATGCTTTCTCCTATGCGCAGCAGGCGGTCAAGTTCGGAGCGAAGGATTATCTGCTCAAGCCGGTTCGTGCCGCGGACATCTTAAGCACACTCAATGAGCTTGCGGATAAATATATCGGCAAGGAGGATGCGCCGGAGGAGGAGACGGAGAACTCGAATCCGCTTGTGCGGGAGGCAACAGAGTATATGCAGGAGAATTATGCAAAGGATCTGTCGCTGACGGAAGTGGCGGAGCATCTTCGCATCTCGACCGGTTATCTCTCGACGCTGATGAACCAGAATCTCGGATGCGGCTTTGTGGATTACTTAAATCAGGTGCGTGTGGATCGCGCCTGTTGTTACCTTGAGCAGAACCAGCTCAAAAATTATGAGGTGGCATACAAGGTCGGATTCAATGATGAGAAGTATTTCTCCAAAGTGTTCAAGAAGGTCAAGGGCATGACACCCAAAGAGTATCGTATGTCGAGTAAACACTGATACGGGGAAGATGTGTTACAATTTTTATTTCGATACATTCGAAAGCACAAGTGGCAGTATATTGCCGGAATTGTCCAAACTTTGGCGGACAGAAATCATCAAAAAAGCGAACCGCATATCGCGGCAAATTCGTGATTGCGGATAACTAGCTGCAAGAAATATCGTAATCGCAGAAATTATGCCGGTAAGATTAAAAAATACGGCAGGCAGTGCGGAACTGAAAACAGAATACGAGCTGAAATTCGGAAAATAGGAGGTAAATGTAAGATGGTTAAGACAACAGTAGGTGTAGATGGTATGATGTGCGGCATGTGTGAAAATCACGTGAATGAGGCCGTAAGACGTGCATTCGGAGATGCGGTTAAGAAGGTGTCCTCTTCGCATGGAAAGAAGAGAACAGAGATAATCTCGGAAGAAACGTTGGATGAGGAGAAAATCAAAGAGGCCATCAACGCAACCGGATACACGGTGGTATCCGTTGCGCAGGAGCCTTATGAGAAGAAAGGTTTCTCCCTCTTCAAGAGAAAATAGAACTAGTTTAAGATGTTGCCATCGATGGAGATGGTAACCACGTGCCATGGAAGGAACTTGCCACTGCTTTGTAAGGCAGTGCGGGCAGCATGCTCGAGTCCGCCGCAGCAAGGCACTTCCATGCGTACGATCGTCACTTCTTCGATGTTGTTTTGGCGGATGATCTCGGTCAGCTTCTCGCTGTAATCGATGTCATCGAGCTTCGGACATCCGATGAGAGTGACATGCCCGCGCATGAAATCCTGATGCATGTTTGCGTAAGCATAGGCGGTGCAGTCGGCGGCGATCAGAAGCTTCGCGTTCTCATAGAACGGTGCATTGATCGGGGCAAGCTTGATCTGGCAAGGCCACTGGGCTAAGGCAGAAGTCATGCTTGCGGCAGGAGCCGACGGTGCAAAAGTATTGCGGTTTAACATCTGCATGCGGGCACCCGGACAGCCGGAGTGTGCCGGAGTTGATGCAGCAGCTTTCTGCTGCTTATTTTTTTGTACGGCAGCCTCATCGTAGGCAGCAGCTTCGCGCTCCACGAATGTGATCGCACCGGTCGGACAATGTGGAAGGCAGTCTCCAAATCCGTCACAGTAATCGTCGCGCAGAAGTCTGGCTTTGCCGTTTATCATGCCGATCGCGCCCTCGTGACAGGCATTCGCGCAGGCACCGCATCCGTTGCATTTATTTTCATCAATTTCAATAATCTGTCGTTTCATGATAAAATCTCCTTTAAAAGCTGTTCATTGATCGTGTTCTTTGACACGGTACCCTCAGTATAGTAAAATGAAAACAGAAAATCGGTTGTTATAACAACGAAAAGAGGCTTTATGGACAAAAATAAAATGCCATTGTTACAAAAACTGACGGAAGAGGAACTTGCGGATATCGAGTCGATCGGTGCATTGAGGGAGGATACGTTTGCAAAAAACGAAGTCATCTTTCATGCGGGAGAACAGATCCGGGAGATCGGTATTGTGGAGTCCGGAAGTGTGTTGATCGAGAGTAATGATCTGTGGGGCAACTGCAGCATCTTAAGTAAGATCACACAGGGACAGGTGTTTGCGGAGTCCTATGCATTAAGTCATACCGCAATGATGGTCGATGCGATCGCAACGGAGAAAACAAAAGTGTGTTTTCTTCATGCGGGGATCGTACTTGCCGAGAAATATGCGGGACAGACGTGGCAGGCAAAGCTGCTTTACAATATGCTTGCCATGACATCGCGCAAGAATATCACTCTCTCAAGCCGCATCTTCTGCACGACACCGAAAACGATCCGGGGACGGCTCGCAACCTACTTTGCGCAGCAGCAGGTGCATGCGGGGGGCATGGAATTTGATGTGCCTTTTACTCGTCAGCAGATGGCTGATTATCTGAATCTTGATCGCAGTGCACTTTCCAAGGAGCTTGGAAAGATGCGTGATGAAGGCCTGCTTACGTTCGATAAGAATCATTTTGTGTTGTCTCCGAAAGGCGGCTGGGACACAGAGTAGAAGCAATGCGTTTTCAAGGCATTGCTTCTACTCTGTGATATCAATAAGGATGTACCGATCGATAAATTGAGCATTCTCATAACGATTACGTTTTCTTATGTTGTATTTCACGAAAAACTGACCAAAAATCAGCGGTTGACCTGATCCTTATTGTTGCGGGAACTTTGTTAATGATAAAAATGTAGTTAAAATATGGATATTTTATGGCGACGTTTCCGATAGACATGAACTCCTAAACTTGGTAAAATAATGGCAAAGGAGTGATGATGTGAGAAGTGAGCCAGATTTACGATGGAAGTATTGCAATTTGAGAAAATTTATATGAAGAAGTAATAAAAATGACAAAAGAGAGAGACTATTTTTTTGATAATATTAAAGCAGTATTAATTTTTCTGGTCGTACTGGGGCACTTCCTTCTTCCGCTTCACGAAGAAGGATTCCTGGTTCTTATCAAACGACTGATCTATATATTTCATATGCCCCTGTTCGTATTTGTTTCGGGATATTTTTCCAAACGGATCTACCGTGACGGTAAATATAACTGCAAGAAGATCCTGTATCTGATCAAGGCATACATTGTATTTGTAGTTGCCATTCAGGCGGTATATGCGCTCTGTGGATTTCGAAGTTTCCGGGAGATCAATTTTTTTACACAGAGCGGAGCCCCTTGGTATCTGTTTGCGATGATCGTGTGGTATCTTCTGATTCCGATTATTCGCAAATGCAGACCGCTTCCCGTGATTGCGGTCAATATCGTGTTGGCTCTCTTTGCTGGATTTTTTAAGAATGTGGGAGATTTTTTGTGTTTGTCAAGAATTCTTGTGTTTGGACCGTTCTTTTTCCTTGGCTACTATATGGAGCAACCGCCTTTGGAAAAGGCACTTCGTCCGGCATATAAAAAGATCGTGACGGTAGCGGCATTATCCATCTGTGCGGGAGTACTTCTTTTAGGAACAAAGATGGAAGATGAACTTGGAATGGTGTACGAAAATATTTCTTACTATGAATTGAATCGTCTGTGGGAGGGACCATTTGTCAGATTGGCACTTATGAGTGCCGCATTCGTGATATCCTGGGCAATCCTGTTTTATGTTCCAAGGGAGAAGACGGCAATATCTTTCATCGGACAGCGAACGATGCCGATCTATATGTTGCATCGAATCTTAAGGGATATTTTGATGTTCGCGGGAATCTATGATTATCTGGGGGACTGGGGCTGGTTCGCATTGTTCGTGTTGATCTGTTTGAGTATCAGTGTGATCTATCTGCTTGCCAACCGGCATGTGGTGGATTCGGTAAACTGGATTTTAAAATTGCATATGAAGAAGATATAAAAAGGGGCTGCGCGTGCAGCCCCTAAATTTAACTATGCAGGAAATTATTTTGTATTCTTTTCGATATTCTGCTTCATCATAGCACGAACTTTCAGTGGAAGACCGAAAAGTGTGATGAATCCGTCTGCATCGTGGTGGTCATACTGATCGCCGGTTGTAAAGCTTGCGAGTGATTCGCTGTACAGTGAGTACGGAGAAGTTGTTCCGGCTTTGATGATGTTACCTTTGTATAATTTGAATTTTACTTCACCGGTAACGACTTCCTGTGTGGATTCTACGAATGCCTGAATCGCCTCGCGAAGAGGAGTGAACCATTTTCCTTCGTATACAACCTGAGCAAGTTTGTTACCCATATCTTTCTTTGTGGAAAGTGTCTCACGGTCGAGAACCAGTTCCTCAAGCTGATCGTGTGCCTCCATAAGAATTGTTCCGCCAGGAGTCTCATAGACACCACGGGACTTCATTCCAACGACACGGTTCTCAACGATATCTACGATACCGATTCCGTGCTTGCCGCCGAGACGGTTCAGCTCACGGATGATGTCGGAAACTTTCATTTCTTTACCGTTTACCGTCTTCGGAACACCCTTTTCAAAGGTCATGGTTACATATTCCGGTTCATCAGGAGCCTTCTCCGGAGATACACCAAGAACAAGAAGGTGATCGTAGTTTGGCTCGCATGCAGGATCCTCAAGCTCGAGTCCCTCGTGGCTGATGTGCCATAAGTTACGGTCACGGCTGTAACTCTGGTCGGTAGAGAACGGAAGATCGATTCCGTGTGCTTTACAATATTCAATCTCAGATTCACGGGAATCCATTTTCCACTTGTCATCACGCCAAGGAGCGATGATCTTGATATCAGGAGCCAATGCCTTGATACCGAGCTCGAAACGGATCTGATCGTTACCTTTTCCGGTAGCACCGTGGCAGATCGCTACGGCGTTCTCTTTTCTTGCAATCTCAACAAGCTTCTTTGCGATACCCGGACGGGCCATGGAAGTACCTAACAGATACTTGTGCTCATATACGGCGCCGGCCTGTACACAAGGTACGATATAGTCATCGCAGAATTCATCTACGATATCTTCGATATATAATTTGGTGGCCCCGGATAATTTTGCTCTCTCCTCGAGACCATCCAATTCTTCTCCCTGTCCGCAGTTGATGCAGCAGCAGATTACTTCATAACCATAGTTCTCCTTTAACCAGGGAATGATCGCGGTAGTATCAAGACCACCCGAGTAAG
The DNA here is from genome assembly GCA_963639645.1 of Firmicutes bacterium TM09-10. Classification (GTDB taxonomy): domain Bacteria; phylum Bacillota; class Clostridia; order Lachnospirales; family Lachnospiraceae; genus Roseburia. The sequence continues at coordinate 12,788 of CAVHWG010000092.1, forward strand.
CTAAAACAACTTTTTCTTTCATTGCTTTTGTCCTTTCTTATTACTTTTTGGTAAAGCTTGTAAATCCAAACGCTTTATAATCTGTTCTCAATATACAACATAATAAGAGAATACGCAAGTGAAAAAATATACATAATTCTGCATAATTATACATAAATTTGTGAATATTTGCTATTTACGGACAGCAAAAGGTGTACTATATTATATAGGTACATGTATCGTGGCACGGATGAATACTGATGCACACGAAGAAAGAAGGATATGACATGATTAAAGTAGGAATTATCGGAGCGACCGGTTATGCAGGAGCGGAGCTGGTTCGCATCTTAATGAATCATAAAGAAGCAGAGATCAAGTGGTTCGGCTCACGAAGCTACATTGATCAGAATTATGCAGATGTATATCAGAATTTTTTCGAGATCGTTGACGCAAAATGTCTCGATGATAATATGGAAGAACTTGCCTCACAGGTGGATGTGATCTTTACCGCAACTCCACAGGGATTTCTGGCAGGTGTGCTGAATGAATCGATTTTAAGCAAGGTTAAGATCGTTGACTTAAGTGCGGATTTCCGAATTAAGGACGTTACTACTTATGAGAAGTGGTACAAGATCGAGCACAAGAGTCCGCAGTTTATCGAGGAGGCGGTCTATGGTCTGTGTGAGATCAACCGTGACAAGGTGACGACCGATACACGACTGGTTGCCAATCCGGGATGCTACACAACCTGCTCGATCCTGACGGCTTATCCGTTGGTTAAGGAAGGTCTTATTGATCCGGACACCCTCATCATTGATGCAAAGTCCGGTACATCCGGAGCAGGAAGAGGAGCAAAGACACCGAATCTGTTCTGCGAAGTGAATGAGAGCATGAAAGCATACGGCGTGACCACACACCGCCATACACCGGAGATCGAGGAGCAGCTCGGTTATGCGGCAGGTAAGGAGATCACAGTCAACTTTACACCGCATCTGGTTCCGATGAACCGCGGTATTCTTGCAACCGAGTATGCAACACTTAATAAGAAAGCGGACGGCACTTATCCGACGTATGAGGAGATCAAGGCCGTATACGATAAATATTATGCAAAGGAGCGCTTTGTGCGTGTCCTGAAAAAAGGTGTATGTCCTGAGACAAAGTGGGTGGAAGGCAGCAATTATGTCGATGTCAATTTTGTCATCGATGAGAGAACACACCGCGTTGTCATGATGGGCGCTTTGGATAATCTGGTCAAGGGTGCAGCCGGTCAGGCGGTACAGAATATGAATCTTCTGTTTGGTCTGGATGAGGCAGAAGGATTAAAGATGGTTCCGATGTTCCCATAAAGAGGAAACGGAATTTCACAAGAAGGAAGTACAGATAATGAAAGAATTTACATATAACATTCGGGCAATGACAGAAGAAGATTACGAAGAAGTCTATGCACTGTGGATGGGAATCCACGGATTCGGAATCCGCTCGATTGACGATTCCAAGGAAGGTGTCAGCCGCTTTCTGAAACGCAATCCGACAACGAGTATGGTTGCGGTAGCGGATGGTAAGATCGTCGGTGCGATCCTGTGCGGGCACGACGGTCGACGAGGCTGTCTGTATCATGTGTGTGTGCATGAGGATTACAGAAAGCACGGAATCGGCAAGGCGATGGCAGTCGCATGCATGCGGGCGCTCCAGGATGAGCAGATCAACAAAGTCAGCCTGATCGCGTTCAAAAGCAATGAGCTTGGCAATCATTTCTGGAAGGATGCCGGATGGTGCTTCCGTGAGGACTTAAATTACTATGATTTTCCGCTGAATGAGGCGAATATAACGAAATTTAATCAGTAGAGAAAGAGAGAACAGTTATGAGTGAGAATATGGATGCAGTTATGGAAAAAGCGCAGGTGCTGATCGAGGCACTGCCGTATATTCAGCGTTTTAACCGCAAGATCATCGTTGTGAAATATGGCGGATCTGCGATGGTGGATGAGGAGTTAAAGGAGCATGTGATCCAGGATGTGACGCTTCTTAAACTGGTCGGATTCAAGCCGATCATCGTACACGGCGGCGGCAAGGAAATCAGCAAATGGGTTGCCAAGGCCGGCATGGAACCGGAGTTTGTCAACGGTCTGCGCAAGACTGACG
>CAVHWG010000093.1:0-2015 GCA_963639645.1 Firmicutes bacterium TM09-10
GGATGATTCGGAAAATGGCGGATTTACGGATGGAAAGCCGTGGATTAAATGCAATGATAATTATAGGTCGATCAATGCGCAAAATCAGATGAATGATCCGGATTCATTGTATAACTATTACAAGCGTCTGATTCAGTGTTATCACGAAAATGCAGATATTGTTAAAAATGCATCATTTCATCCGCTATATGAAGAGCAACCGGGGATGATTGCATACGAAAGACAATGGAATGATCAAAGTTTAATGGTGATTGTGAATTTTACGAATGAGAAGATGAGAATTTCACATATTGACCAGGAGTGTGTATTGTGTAATTATAGTGAAAAAAAGATAGAATCATTGCAACCGTATGAGGCGAGAATATACGTCAAGTAAAGAACCGATAGGTGGGGAATATGTATGAGTGATATGTTAGAGAAGGCAAGAAAATATGAGGCAGAACAGATTGCAAGTAACGATAGAGACAAGAAACCGTTGTTTCATGTTTCGGCACCGACCGGATGGATCAATGATCCAAATGGATTTTCCGTATATGAAGGAAAAATACATTTGTTTTATCAGTATTATCCGTATAGGAAAGAGTGGGGACCGATGCACTGGGGGCATAGCGCATCGGGCGATATGATCCGTTGGGAACAGCTTCCGGCAGCGCTTGCGCCAGATGAGGATTATGATAAGAATGGATGTTTTTCCGGAAGTGCGATCGAGGCGGATGGAAAGCATGTACTTGTATATACCGGAGTGATGAAGGATGCATCGACCGGACAGGAACGGCAGAATCAATGTATCGCATTTGGTGATGGAACAGACTATGTAAAATATGAAAACAATCCGGTGGTGACTGGAGAGATGCTTCCGAAGGCCTGTAGCCGAATTGATTTTAGAGATCCGAAAATCTGGAAAGAAAAAGATACATATTATTTGATCGTCGGGAATAAGAATGATCGGCAAATGGGGCAAGTTGATCTTTTTTCAAGTAAAAATCTTACGGAGTGGAAATTTGAAACTGTTTTGGCATCCAATGAAAGCGGAATGATTGGCACGATGTGGGAGTGTCCGGATTTTTTTGCATTGGAAGACAAACATGTATTGATCTGTTCGCCGCAGGACATGAAAGCTGAGAAATACGAATTTCATAATGGACATAATTCTGTTTATTTTCTTGGGGATTATGATGCGGATTCACACAAATTTAGTAAAGAATCCCCGCATACACTTGATTACGGAATGGATTTCTATGCACCACAGACAACCGTCCTTCCGGATGGAAGAAGGATTATGATTGCATGGATGAAGTCGTGGGATGCATGTGTAATTCCAAATTCACAGGAGTGGCAGGGAATGATGACACTTCCTCGTGAGCTGGTATTAGAAGATGGAACCATTTGTCAGAGACCGGTGCGGGAACTTGAAAAATATCATCAAAATGCATATGTGTATGAGAATGTAGAAATTGATGGAGATGCAGTTCTTCCGGGTGTGGAAGGGCGGACGATCGACCTGATGATCACATTAGATGGTGGTGAGTATACAAGTTTTGAGATGAAACTGGCGGCAAATGATGAGTATGAAACAAGTTTTACTTACTATAAGGAAAGCAGAATGCTGGAAATTGATCGGACCTATTGCGGCGTAACAAAGGACGTGGTTTGTGTACGCAAAATCAGGATCGAAAATCCAATGGGGATTGAAACGATGCGATTTATTTTGGATCGACAGTCAATTGAGCTGTTTATCAATGATGGACGACAAGTGGCGACAACCGCAATATGTACACCTATGGAAGCAAAAGAGATTCGCTTTTTCAGTGATCAGAAAATGCAGATCAGCGTCGAAAAATATGATGTTGTGTTATAAACAGGAGGGAAACCATATGGATGTAGTAGCATTAGGGGAATTGCTGATTGATTTTACGGAGAATGGCGTAAGCAATCAGGGAAATCCTCTGTTTGAGGCCAATCCGGGAGGAGCGCCATGCAATGTATTGGCCATGTTGTCCCGATTAGGGCATAAG
>CAVHWG010000093.1:2025-6572 GCA_963639645.1 Firmicutes bacterium TM09-10
AGACTGCATTTATTGGAAAAGTAGGAAATGATTTCTTTGGAAAGCAGCTTGAAGATGCAATCAGAGAAGTTGGAATTGATGCAGCCGGACTTCAGAAAGATGAGGAAGTTCATACAACATTGGCATTGGTGCATATACAGACGGATGGCGACAGAGATTTCTCATTTTATCGAAATCCAGGAGCAGATATGATGTTGACCGAGGATGAAATACCGGAGGCAGTCATCAGAGATACGAGGATTTTTCATTTTGGAACTTTGTCGATGACCCATGAGACGGTGCGCAAGGCAACAAAGAAAGCGATTGCGATTGCAAAGGAGTCTGGTGCAATTATTTCATTTGATCCTAATATTCGTGAACCTCTTTGGAATTCGTTAGACGATGCGAGAGAGCAGGTGCTGTATGGTTTACAGCAATGCTCACTTATGCGAATGCAGCAGCATCGATCATAACAACGCGTAAAGGCGCATTGCGGGTGATGCCGAAGACGGAAGAAATTGAAAGACTGATTGAATCGAAAGGTTAGAATTTGTAAATGCAGACCTCCCAAACACTGAAAAGAGTGGTGGGAGGTCTTGTTATTGCTGTGTTTGAAAAGCAATGTTGATATATTTTAATTTATTGAAGTCTTTGGTAATCTCTCCATAAGTAGATGCAAAAAGGCATGTTTTAAATTGGTTACATTACGACAATAAAGATTTACTGTCTTGTCACATGTAAAGATATGTGTTATACTCACTGTCATGTAACAAATTTGTATGCGGCAATGCTGCATGACAGGAAAGTATGGCGAATTATGAAAACAGAGATATTGATTGTGGGAAGCGGATGTTCCGGTCTGTACTGTGCATTACAGCTTCCGAGAGACAAAAAGATTACGATCATTACGAAAGCGGATGTGCCGAGCAGCGACTCTTATCTGGCGCAGGGCGGCATCTGCATGCTGAAAAATGATGCGGATTATGACAGTTATTTTGAAGATACGATGAAGGCCGGCCATTATGAGAATGATAAGGAGTCGGTCGACATTATGATCCGTTCCTCGCAGGATGTTGTGAAGGATCTTCTTTCTTATGGGGTGGATTTCGCGAGGGATGAGAATGGGGCGCTCGCTTTTACAAGAGAGGGAGCGCATTCGGATAAGAGAATCCTTTTCCATGAGGATATTACGGGAGAGGCAATCACGAGCAAGCTCTGGGCGGCTGTTCAGAAGCTGGAGAATGTGACGATCCTTGAGTATACAACAATGCTTGATATTGTGGAGAAAGATAATGTCTGCTATGGTGCGGTCGTTCGGAAAGCGGACGGAAGCATTGAGGCGGTGGAGGCGGATGAAACCGTGTGGGCATGCGGTGGAATCGGAGGATTATATCGTCATTCAACAAATTTCCGTCATCTGACAGGAGATGCGCTTGCTTTATCTTTGATGCATGGTGTGAAGTTAAAAGATATCAATTATGTACAGATTCATCCGACCACGCTGTATTCGGATCACGAGGAAGACCGGAGTTTTCTGATTTCGGAGTCGGTACGCGGTGAGGGCGCAAAGCTTTATAACAAAAAAGGTGAGCGTTTTGTCAATGAACTGTTACCGAGAGATCTGCTGACGGAAGCAATCTATGAGCAGATGAAAAAGGATCACAGTGATTATGTATGGGAAGATTTAAGAACGATTCCGGAAGAGGAACTGCACACGCATTTTCCGAATATTGTGGAACATTGCCGACAGATGGGCTATGATGTTACAAAGGAATGTATTCCGGTTGTACCGGCGCAGCATTATTTTATGGGTGGTGTATGGGTCGATCATGAGAGTCACACTTCGATGGCACATTTGTATGCAGTCGGTGAGACCGCTTGCAATGGTGTGCACGGACGAAACCGTCTGGCAAGTAATTCATTGCTGGAAAGCCTTGTGTTTGCAAAGCGCGCAGCTAAGAAGATGGCAAGACAGGAAGAGGCGCAGTTTACAGATGTGCAGGAAGTTTTTGCACAGGTTCATATGGCTGACTATGAGGATGAGACCGGATTGCAGAAGAAATATCAGGATGCGGTTCGTGAGGCAATCAGGGAAGCAGATCGAAAAATGAATGCAGCAAAGACTGCGTAGAAAAAGAAGGAGAAAATTATGTACGACCAGGTAACCATGAAATTAAATGTAGATCCGTTAATTCTCGGAGCATTAAAAGAGGATATAACAAGTGAAGATGTATCGACAAACAGTGTGATGCCGCATCCGCAGGACGGTGAAGTCGATCTCATCTGTAAGCAGGATGGAATCATCTGCGGCCTGCAGGTGTTTGAACGCGTTTTTACATTGCTGGATGAGGAAACAAAGGTGGAATTCTTTGTGCAGGATGGCGATGAGGTAAAAGCGGGACAGCTGATGGCAAAGGTTCAAGGAGATATCCGAACACTTTTGTGCGGTGAGCGCACAGCGTTAAATTACTTACAGAGAATGAGCGGTATCGCAACCTACACACATGAGGTGGCATCGCTGCTTGCGGGAAGTAAGACAAAGCTTCTTGATACGAGAAAGACGACACCGAACAATCGCATTTTTGAAAAATATGCGGTTCGCACGGGCGGTGGCAACAACCATCGCTACAATCTTTCGGACGGGGTGCTGCTCAAGGATAATCATATCGGAGCCGCAGGCGGTGTGAAAGAAGCCATTGCGGCGGCAAAGGAATATGCACCTTTTGTAAGAAAAATCGAAGTGGAAGTGGAAACGCAGGAGATGGTCGAGGAGGCTGTTGAGGCAGGGGCGGACATCATCATGCTGGATAACATGGACACGGAGGCTTTAAAGAAAGCGATTGCTTTCATCGATGGGCGTGCGGAAATTGAGGTATCCGGAAATGTGACAAAAGAAAACATTGCAAGATTGGTCGATCTTGGTGTAGACTTTATATCAAGCGGAGCACTCACACATTCTGCTCCGATCATGGATATTTCATTGAAAAATCTGCATCCTGTAGATTAAACGAAAGGTGGTATTATTCTCGGTTATGAGTGGGGAAGAGAGACGTGAAAAAATAGTAGAGTTGCTGGCATCGGGTACGAAACCGATTCCGGGTGTCGCTTTGGCGAAGCAGTTTGATGTCAGCAGGCAGGTGATCGTGCAGGATATTGCGCTGATCCGTGCAAACGGAATGAATATTTTTTCGACGAACCGGGGATATCTGATACAGAAAGATTCGGTCAAAAGCCGTGTGTTCAAAGTCGTTCACTCGGATGAAGACGTGGAGAAGGAACTTACTGCGATTGTGGATCTTGGTGGAATCATCGAGGACGTGTTTGTATATCACAAAGTGTATGGGGTACTTCGGGCGGATATGAACATCAAGTCGCGTATGGACATAAAACGATATATGCAGGAGATTGCTACCGGGAAATCAAGTCTTCTCAAGAATGTTACATCAGGATTTCATTATCATACGATACGGGCGGATAGGGAGGAGATTCTTGATATGATTCAGGAGGAACTTGGCAGATTAGGATTTCTTGCGAAGCTGCAGGATTATGAACCGGTTGATTTCTGGAGCAAGAAGCAGGCATAATGACAGGAATGGGTGTGGAATCTGAGTACGGATTTCACACCCGTTTTTTGATTTGTGAAGAAATTCTCTTTGAACAGGAAGGCGTACTTGCTATTGCAGGAACGGTTGAGACGCTGTAGAATACAAGCATAGAGAAATCGATCTCATACGAAGAAAGAGAAACGGTGAGGTGCAGTATGAATATAAATGAGATTGCAAAGCTGGCAGGCGTATCAAGAGCTACGGTGTCGCGTTTTTTGAATGACGGATATGTCAGTGAGGAGAAGAAACGGGCGATTCGGAGTGTGATTGAGCAGACCGGCTATGAGCCGTCCCAACAGGCGAGAAATCTGCGCAGTAAGGTGACAAAACTGATCGGAGTCATTATTCCGCGAATCCAGTCAGAGGCGGTAAGCCGCATGGTTGCGGGGATCAGCGAAGTGCTGTCCAAAGAAGGTTACCAGCTTCTTCTTGCCAATACCGACAATGATACAAAGGAAGAATTGAAGTATTTACGGATTTTTCGCAAAAATCAGGTGGACGGAATCATCTTTATGGGCACGATGTTTTCGAAGGAACACATCAGGGAAATGCGGGAAGTGGATGTGCCGATCGTGGTTGCAGCGCAGGAACTGGACGATTATTCCTGTGTGTATCAGGATGATTATCATGCTGCCTGCAAAGCGACGGAGGCTCTGATCCGTCATGGAAAAAATTACGGTTATATCGGTGTGACTTCTCAGGATAAGGCGGTCGGAAAGGCCCGCAAAAAAGGTTTTTTGGACACATTGCAGAAAGCCGGAATGAAGATTGACAAGGAAGCGATGTATGAGACTGCGTTCCGCATACAGGGAGGCTATGACAAGGCGAAGGAATTGATGGAAGCGTACCCGGAAACGGATTCGATTTTCTGTGCGACCGACAGCCTTGCGGTGGGCGCTATGCGCTATCTGCGCGAGCAGAATATTGCAGTGCCGCAGCAGGTGCAGCTGATCGGCTTTGGTG
>CAVHWG010000094.1:0-4397 GCA_963639645.1 Firmicutes bacterium TM09-10
AACCCAAGTAAGCCTATCAGGTTTGCTATTCCAATATAAATAATTACCGTTGCCAGATAAGGGATATATTCCTTGGCATTTTCTCCGAGTGTCTCACTGAAGAAATCATTGAGGAATTTTACACCGGCCTCAACGGCTACCTGTCTGCGTCCGGGATTTTCCACTGAAAGATTCCTACCCAGGAAAAAGCACAGTATAAATACTGCCACCATGATGATCCAGGTGACTACCACTGACTCGTAAATGGGTATGCCTCCGAAAACAGGTATCGTAAATACTACGTTACAATTCAGTTCCTCTAACAGTCCCTCTATCAGAGCATCCATCTGCGTTACCTCCTTTCTTCTTTACTGTATGAAATTTGATACGCAAATTGTTTCCTGAAATGTAATAAATTAAGAAACAACTATCGTCGAGCATGATTTTAGACATCTCAAAAAACAATGTCAATGTTTCAACATGATTTGTTTTGACAGTCAAAGTACCCCTGATTTTAGTTAGCTTCTTATACATTATTCACAATTTAGTCCTAATTTTTTGTACATATTTAACATTGCGTTTTTTGGCAGTTTATAGTTTTTTTATTTTTACTTGATTTATATTAAAATTTTCTAAATCAAACCGATAAAATTCCCACTTTTTTCACAGTATATACAACATCTTCCATATACAAACCAATTTTGTTGTGTTTCTTGACAATTTCAGACACATGTTTTTAGCATTATGCACAATATATCGTTTGCAGACCGTTGACAAAAAAATAGCATCCACCGCACCGGGTGAATGCTATCTCTCATCGAGCAAATAATTGCATAATTATTAAATTAGTGATGGAACAGACGAATTCCGGTAAAGCTCATGACCATTCCGTACTTGTTGCAGGTATCGATGACATTGTCGTCACGAACAGATCCGCCCGGCTCGGCAATGTATTTTACACCGCTCTTGTGTGCGCGCTCGATATTATCTCCGAATGGGAAAAAGGCATCGGAACCGAGTGCAACATCGGTATTCTTATCCAGCCATGCACGCTTCTCCTCTGCGGTGAAGACATCCGGCTTTACCTTGAAGATATTCTGCCATGCGCCGTCGGCAAGAACATCCATGTAATCCTCACCCATGTACAGATCGATCGCATTGTCACGATCCGCTCGCTTGATTCCGTCAACAAACTGAAGACCAAGCACCTGCGGAGACTGACGCAGCCACCAATTGTCTGCTTTCGATCCGGCAAGACGTGTACAGTGGATTCTTGACTGCTGTCCTGCGCCGATACCGATTGCCTGTCCGCCCTTAACATAACATACGGAGTTGGACTGTGTATACTTCAATGTGATCATAGCGATGGCAAGATCAATCTTAGCCTGCTCGGTCAGCTCTTTGTTCTCTGTCACGATATTGTCAAAGAAATGCTCATCGATATGTAACTCATTTCTTCCCTGCTCGAACGTAATTCCGAACACATCCTTGCGCTCGATCGGAGCCGGCTCGTAGTTCGGATCGATCTCGATCACACAGTAATTGCCTTTTTTCTTCTGCTTTAAGATTTCGAGTGCCTCATCCGTGTATCCCGGAGCGATCACGCCGTCGGATACCTCTCTCTTGATAACAAGTGCGGTTGCAGCATCGCAGACATCGGAAAGAGAAATGAAGTCACCAAAGGATGACATACGATCCGCACCTCTTGCACGAATGTAAGCGTTTGCAAGTGGGGTAAACTCCACATCCATATCGTCAACCCAGTAGATCTTCTTCTCAACATCCGAAAGTGGAAGTCCAACTGCTGCACCTGCCGGTGAAACATGCTTGAATGAAGTAGCTGCCGGAAGTCCGGTTGCTTTCTTTAACTCACGGACAAGCTGCCATCCGTTGAATGCATCAAGGAAGTTGATGTATCCGGCTCTGCCGCATAATACTTTGATTGGAAGCTCTCCGTCCTTCATAAAGATTCTGGAAGGCTTCTGATTTGGGTTACATCCGTATTTTAATTCATATTCCTGCATGATTGTTCTCCTTTATCCTACTTATTTTTATTCACGATTCTTGACTCATATTTTCCGGTCTCAATATCAATGAATCGTACAAAAAGCGATACCTTATTATCCTCGTTCAAGTTCTCCCATACCATGTTAGTAAAGCTGTCGATGTCTCCGTCGATGTCCACCCATGTCGGCTCACCCTCAAAACTTGGAAGCGGATTTCCGTCACCCATGTAAGTGTGGATGAAATGTCCCTCACCGGCTACCGGGTTTGAGTATGCAAAGGTGTAACGGTTGCATGCATCCGGATTGCCGTTGTTGCTTTTTAAAATCGACATAGCATAATTGAACTCACCCTTGTCAATGTGCATGATTCCTGAAATACGCGGTGTATAATTCGGAGCATCCGGCTCGAACTCTCTGGTGCGGAGTGCCTGCTCAAATGTCTGCTGCTTGTCCATCAGATCATAGATCGTATCCGTCTGGTCACCGTTGGTCACAATCGTCTTGTTGCCAAGTACACGTACCGGTGCATAAATGATCAGGCTTGGGTCCTCAAGCTTACTCGGATCAAATGCCTGTGTACGGATTCCCTCTCCGTCCTCTACAAAGATTCGGTTACGGCTGTTCTCGCTGCGTCCCATGATAAAATACGCAGTAATTGCCTTTTTGCCATCCTTGGATCGTCCGATCACGATTCCTCTTCCCGGATAAGTTGTTGCGCTAAGTTCCTTGCTAAGAGCTGCTTTTTGCATTTGAATTCTCCTTTCAATTTTACCAACTAAAAAAACCGACACATCTGAACACACGCCTATACGAAAATGCCTCAAGCATTGTTCCTATTGTGCGGTGCCCAGACGGTCGGCTATTGCGATACCCCGAAGAGGTATTGCCCTTTCGACAGCCTTAAACTATCGATGTTATACTCCACGTGGTTCATCCACTTTATCCGTCAGTCATATAACTAACATCATTTAATCATGGAAACTCTGCCTTGTCAAGGCATCGTCCCCCCACTTCTTATACACTTTTTCTTATATATTTTATAAGTTGCCTTCGTCTAGTTTCCGGCTACTTCTGCTTGATATAGATCATGTATTTCGTTGTATGATACAGCGATTCCTGGCTTTTCGTTACTTTGTCCACATAAGTCGCGCGGCAATCCCCAAACGTATGCCAGTCGTTTGTATAGTATAATTTCTTTCCGTACACCATATCATAAACACCCTTATAGAGTTTATCCGGCGTTGAAGAAATCGATGCCAGCATCGTATACAGGACGTCCTGATTGCCTTTTACCATGTTCTTGGACAGCTGCTTGGAACCGGTATTAAAATCATGGTATATATACAAAATATAGCCGTCCTTTACGCTGCGCAGCGAAAACTCTGGCATCTGGTTGACGCCTCCATAGAAGAAATCCAATTCTCCGCCGAAATTGACAAAACCGCTTCCTGTATTTGATGTTCCGAAACGTCCGAATACCACGTCCTCTGTGGCTCTCAAATTCTGATCCAACGTCCAGAAATCCGTGTTTTCCTCTGCACTGTCATTCAGTTTTGTAAATCCGTTCACACCACTGTTGTTAAATCCCGCCAGTTTCTTCAGCCGTACCTTCGAATTCGGCAGCTTGACCGTACCTTTGTAGGTCTCATAATTCGTATTTTCCAGCTTTGTAAAAGCATAGGAAGCCGTTCGGATATCCGCTTTGGCAACCTTTAATGCAGATTTTCTGATGGTAAACTTCACATATTTGATCGACTTTGCCGGAATGGTAATACCGTTTTTGTACTGCGTGCAGCAACCGATCAGATTGCCCTCCGATGTCTTCACCGTCATCTTTATATCGCGTCTGGTCACTTTCTTTGCCGTATTGTTAAACAACGCTGCCTGCACGACCAGATTGCCGGAATTATCATAAGATGCCTGATATGCCTCGATTCCGCACCGGTTCGTCCCGGCCTTGCTCACGTTCGTCGGTTTCTTGTGCTTAAGCTGATTTTTCACAACATCAATGTCGATCGTATACTTAATATCCGTAGCCAGATAGAAATCAACCGTCTGCTTGCTGACCTTTTTTCCTGTCACTTCTCCTGTCACCTTGTCGATTGCAAGTGCCGATTCATCATAAATACTGCTGTTTACGACTCTTGAACCCGGAATAAACGGGATCACATTGGTAAATCCTTTGGTGACTTTGATATCATAACAACTGGTCGTGCCCCAATAGCCCTTATAGCAGACATACGCGGAATACACGATATCTTTGTCAAATTCGAGTTTGAGCGTGTACTTACCGTCCTGTACGGACTTCCACATCATAAAATAGTCGTCGTCCGACTCAAAACGCTCGTCATCTGCTGCCACGTAGGTTCTCTTCTGTATCGTTTTTCCATCCCGATACAGACTGACATATAC
>CAVHWG010000095.1:0-2898 GCA_963639645.1 Firmicutes bacterium TM09-10
TTGCAGAGGAGACCGGTATCCCGGAGTTGAAGCGTACAACAAGAGATGAGCCGGATTATGATAAGCTGATGAACTACCGTATCGGCATTTTGAAGGAACATGGACTCGGACTCAAGGAGATTCAGGACACGATCGCTAAGATCGATCCGATTCCTGGCGCGAAGGAGTTCTTAGATGAGCTTCGTGCGATGACTCAGGTGATCATTATCAGTGATACGTTCTCACAATTTGCTGGACCTCTGATGAAAAAGCTTGGTTATCCGACAATCTTCTGCAACTCGCTTGAGGTTGCGGACAACGGAGAGATTACCGGATTTAAGATGCGTTGCGAGAAGTCAAAGTACACAACCGTTAAGGCATTACAGTCCATCGGATATGATACGATCGCAAGCGGAGACAGCCACAATGACCTTGGAATGATTCAGGCAAGCAAGGCCGGATTTCTCTTCAAGAGTACTGATGAGATCAAGGCAGAGTATCCGGAGATTCCGGCATACGAGACTTACGATGAGTTACTCGGTGCGATCAAGAAGGCAATCGAAGCATAATCGTTCAATAATCACATAATACATATACACTTTTGAAAGTCACCATGTTTTGATGAAAGAAACATGGTGGCTTTCTTTTTTATTTAGGTTAGTGTATACTAACTGCGAAGAAGTATATCAATAAATTGTCTGCAATGGAAAGGAGCAGCTTATGAATATGAATTTGTTTTGGGGAATCTTAATCCCCTTCCTTGGTACAACACTCGGCGCAGCGTGCGTCTTTTTTATGAAAAATGCGTTAGGAGATCATGTACAGCGTGCGTTGACGGGATTTGCGGCAGGTGTGATGGTGGCTGCATCCATATGGAGCCTTCTGATACCGGCGATCGAGCAGTCGGCAGACCTCGGTAAGTGGTTATTTGTGCCGGCCACGGTCGGGTTCTGGATCGGCATCCTGTTTCTGTTACTGCTGGATCATGTGATCCCGCATCTGCATCAGAATAGCGAGCACGCGGAAGGTCCGAAAAGCCATCTGCAGCGAACAACCATGATGGTGCTTGCGGTCACCCTGCACAACATTCCGGAAGGTATGGCGGTTGGTGTGGTCTACGCGGGCTATATGTCGGGACAGTCAAAGATTACTGCGATGGGGGCACTGGCATTGTCGCTTGGTATTGCCATCCAGAACTTTCCGGAGGGCGCGATCATTTCACTGCCGCTTCGGGCAGAGGGAATAAAGAAGTCGAAGGCGTTTGCTGGTGGTTTTCTGTCCGGTATTGTGGAGCCGATCGGTGCAATTCTTACAATCCTTGCCGCGGGACTTCTGGTTCCGGTGCTGCCGTATCTTTTGAGCTTTGCGGCAGGCGCGATGCTGTATGTGGTTGTGGAGGAACTGATCCCGGAGATGTCACAGGGAGAGCATTCGAATATCGGAACCGTCTGCTTTGCGTTCGGATTTTCGTTGATGATGGTTCTCGATGTGTCATTAGGATAATGTAGATACAGCTTGAATTGTCGGAAAAATATGTGAAATAATTACAATTTATAGATAAGAAAACAAAAGAATAAAAAAAGTTAAAAAATATATTGACACAAAATGAATTGCGTGTTATATTAAATACAACAAAAGAAGAGAGAACAAACAAAACAAGATCACCCGGAAGAACGACAAGAGTCGCAAGGTGAAATATAAAGAAGGAGGTACAGTCCAAAGGGAACATAATAATTGGCAGGGAGCAACCATAGTATCGAATTTGCATTCATGAAACCAGTGGCAAGATAGAAGAGAACGGATAAGAATTTCGGATGGAATATTCATCGAATACGAAATCAATCCAGGAAAGCCATTCGAGGTAAACACACAGAAGACAAAGACGAGAATTACAAAAGAGAGGATTAGTCCATTGGAAACTGAACAGATTTAGGCGTCATTCGAAACAGAGAGTTCGGATGGCGCCTTTTTTGATTCATAGGAATTTTAGTTTTAATAAGCCGGATGGTCGTACTCTATCTCGCATCGGATCTTGCTTAAGACACGTCCGAATTTGATCCACTTGGAAGTCTCACCGGAGTCGGATCCGTCCACGTAGAGTGTGCGCCCGTAAGAGCCGATCGGCTCTAAGCGGCATGGATGTCCGCGACGAAAACGGCGGATATAGGCAAGGCCGCTTTCTTTGTGAAGAAAGATACCGGTGTCGCCGTCCTGAATCGGGCTTCGATCGAGTAACAGAACATCGTTGACGTTGTAAGTCGGATTCAGATGATTGGTCGTGATCAGAAGCGCAAAATCGATCTTGTCGTGAAAACGCTTGCGATACGGGGTAACATTGACTTTGCTGAGTGAGCAGGAATCGTAGATCATGCCATCCTGCAGGCAGCCGCTCGGAATGATCAGTGTGACATAGTCTTTGATATCGGACAAGGAGCTGAGCTCGCTTGCAAATTGTTCCTCGAACTCAACAAATGCCTGAATGGTTCGAAGCTGTGTTCTGCTGAGCTGGCGCATGGATGCGATAGTAGAAGATAAGGTATCTTCGTAGTTACATAGCTCAAATGCAAACTTTCCGGTCAATTGGTACAACAGATAAAATGTGTAGAAGTCGAGTTTGTTGGTTTCACCATTGATGATACGCTTGTAGGTGGAAAGAGACATTTCAAGTGCCTGTGCCATCTGAGCCTGTGAATATCCTAAAGCGACGCGTTCCCGCTCTACACTTTCCGCAAAGTTTTCGATGAGTTGTTCTCTTGTCATAAACTTACTTACTCCTTTACTGTTTCATCCCATTGATGAATATTTTAGAAGAGAAGAAAGAAATAGACAATAGGTTTGAGAAAATTTGGCTCAAAAATGAACTACAAATGACAAAGTTCGAGAAAAAATTTCTTATAAAATGGTCTCGAAATGTAATAT
>CAVHWG010000095.1:2908-8053 GCA_963639645.1 Firmicutes bacterium TM09-10
GTTTTTTCTTTTTTATTACTTTTTTTATCGATGTTTTACTTCCAAAACCTTCAATGTATGATAAAATAAAACTAAATATATTTTTAGAAAACAAAGAGGTGTGGATGTGGAAAGAGAACGGTTACATTATTTAGAACAGCTTGCTGAGTTATATCCGACGATCGGACGTGCATCGACGGAAATTATCAATTTGCAGTCGATTTTGTATCTGCCAAAGGGAACGGAGCATTTTCTGTCGGATATTCATGGTGAGTATAAGGCTTTTTCCCATGTGCTCAGAAACGGATCGGGAGCGGTAAGAAAAAAGATTGATGATGTGTTTGGTCATACGCTTAGTACGGCGGACAAGATGTCGCTGGCAACATTGATCTACTATCCGCAGAAGAAGATTGAACTGGTTAAGCAGCAGGAAGAAGATATTGAGAACTGGTACAAGATCACATTGTACCGGCTGATCGAAGTGTGCAAGACGGTTTCTTCCAAATATACAAGATCCAAGGTGCGTAAGGCGTTGCCGGAGGATTATGCATATGTGATCGAGGAACTGATCACGGAGAAGCAGGAAGTGCTCAACAAAGAGGCATATTATGAGGCAATCGTCAATACGATCGTCGAACTCGGACAGACGGACAATTTTATTGTCGCTTTGGCGGAGCTGATCCAGAGACTGGTTATCGATCACCTGCATATTTTGGGAGACGTGTATGATCGAGGTCCTTCGCCGGATCTGATCATGGACAGGCTGGAGAAGTACCATTCATTTGATATCCAGTGGGGGAATCACGATATGGTCTGGATGGGAGCGGCGACAGGACAGCTTGCGTGTATTGCGTCGGTGATCCGCACGAGCATCCGGTACGGCAATCTCGATCTGATCGAGGACGGATACGGAATCAACATGGTTCCGCTTGCAACATTTGCAATGGATGCATACAAGGATGACCCGTGTGAGCGGTTTGTGCTCAAGGATTCTACGGAGGCGGAACGCAGCCAGAAGGAGACGGATCTCAATCGTAAAATGCATAAGGCAATCGCCATCATCCGTTTTAAGCTGGAAGGCCAGCTGGTTCAGAAATGGCCTCAGTTCGGCATGGAAAACCGATGCCTGCTCCATCGCATCGATTATGAGAACAAGACGGTAGAGATCGATGGAGTAAAGTATCCGATGCTGGATACATATTTCCCGACGATCGATCCGGAGCATCCGTATGAACTGACGCCGGAAGAAGCGGAGGTTATGAAGCGCCTTCGCACCTCATTTGTGCATTGTGAGAAGCTGCAACGCCATGTACGCCTTATGCTGAAACGCGGCAGTATGTATAAGATCTACAACGGAAATCTGCTTTATCATGGTTGTGTACCGATGAATGAGGACGGTTCGTTTGCAAAAGTGAATGTATTCGGTAAGGAGTACTGCGGTAAGGCGTTGTATGATGTCCTGGAGTCCTATGTGCGTAAGGCATTTTTCTCTTTGGATAAGGAGGAACGGGAAAAAGGACAGGATATGATGTGGTATATCTGGACGGCACCGAATTCACCTCTTTACGGACGCAGCAAGATGGCAACGTTCGAGCGCTATTTCCTTGCGGATAAGAAGATGCATCATGAGAGTAAGAATGCGTATTATCATCTGCTTGATAAGACAGAAACCGCAGATAAGATCCTGCACGAGTTCGGACTGAAAGACGGTCGTGTACATATTATCAACGGACATGTTCCGGTAGAGCGTATGGCAGGCGAAAGTCCGGTAAAATGCAATGGTAAATTAATTTTGATCGATGGTGGATTTTCAAAGACATACCGCCGCAAGACCGGCATCGCCGGATATACATTGACCTACAACTCGTACGGGCTGACGCTTTCGTCCCATGAGCCGTTTGATTTCTCGGATTCTGCGGTCAGAGACGAGCTGGACATCGTATCGCACCAGGAGGCGGTCGAATATATGGATAAGCGAATTCTTGTCGGTGACACGGATTACGGTAAACGTATGATGCTGCGTATTGACGAGTTGAAGGAACTCATTCGTGCTTACCAGTCCGGTGAGATTGCGGAGCGTGACGAGCACCATTAATGATCGGCGGAACGGATTCCGCGATCGGTTAGAGGAAACGATTTATGTACAAGGTAGGAAACTACGAATTTGAGACACAGGCACAGGCGGATGTTGCACAAAAGGAAATGGAAGGAATCCGTTATATTCGCAGTCAGACGAATATGGATGATCCGGATGTTGTGCTGCAATTGTATAACAGCCTGATTTTAAAGGAAGTATTTGTGACCCCGGTGGGGTTTGATTTTCTGCGCCAGTTACAGGAATATTTAAACACGATTCCATATATTAAGAATGAGGATATCCTTCCGATTCCGGTCTATCGGCCGGAACTGGTGGAAGAGGATGATCCGGAGCGGGAGCGTGAGGTGAGGGCGAGAGCCGAGAAACGACGCAGAAAGAAGGAAAAGGAATTCCGTGCGCAGCAGAAACGTAAGAACCGCGATTATCACGGCGCTTATGTGGTAAGCACATTTTTTGCGGTTGTATTTGCACTTGTGATCGCCGGTATGTTTGCAATCACATATCTGAGTGATGACAACGTGACTATTTTAAATTACGAGAATGCGCTCGTTGACAAGTATGAGGACTGGCAGAAGTCGCTGGATGAGAGAGAAAAGCAGCTCGACGAGAGAGAGTCGGAGTTGAATGAGCGGGAAAACAGACTGCAGTCACAGGAGGCTGAATAAGATGGATAAGTTAAAGATACTGGTAGTGGATGATGAGAGCAGAATGCGCAAGCTTGTCCGGGATTTCCTTGTCCGGCAGGATTTTGAAGTTCTTGAGGCAGGAAACGGAGAGGAAGCGCTGGATCTGTTCTACAAGGATAAAGCAATCGCTTTGATTATTCTGGATGTCATGATGCCGAAGATGAACGGTTGGGAGGTATGCCGCGAAGTGCGGGAGTCTTCGAAGGTACCGATCATCATGCTGACGGCCAAAAGTGATGAGAGCGATGAGCTGATGGGGTTTGATCTGGGCGTGGATGAGTATATCGCCAAGCCTTTTTCACCGAAGATCCTTGTGGCGCGTGTCGAGGCAATCTTAAGAAGAACCAATAAACTGGGCGCTTCTGCGGAAGTGAAGAAAGCCGGTGCAATCGAGCTGGATAAGACGGCGCATGAGGTACGCATCGACGGAAAACAGGTAGAGTTAAGCTTTAAAGAGTTTGAGCTTCTTGATTATTTCCTGGATAATCAGGGAATTGCGTTGTCGAGAGAACGTATCTTAAACAGTGTGTGGAACTATGATTATTTCGGTGATGCGCGTACGATCGACACGCATGTGAAGAAGCTGCGCAGCAAACTCGGTGCATATGGCGATTATATTAAGACTGTCTGGGGAATGGGATACAAATTCGAGGTCTGATCTATGGATAAGAAGAAAGCAACGCTGTCCCATCAGCTGATCATTGTTATGGTCGGTATAGTATTTGGAACAGTTATCGTGTGCTGGTTTTTGAACAACACATTTCTGGAAAAATATTATATCTACAATAAAGAAAAGGGATTGTTGACTTGTTTTAACAAGGTGACGCAGGAACTGCAGCGCTCGGGAGATGATGCAAGCGAGTATGATATTGCGTTTGAACGTCTGTGCTCGGATAACAATATCAATATGCTGATCACGAATGAGAACCGGGAACTTGTCTGGACATCTTACAGCAACGCGCAGCGTTTTCAGATGCAGATAGACGACTGGATCTACGGCGCGGACAGGAGTAAAATCCAGATTTTACATTCGGGAGACAATTATACGCTGGTACGCCAGACAGATGAGCGTTTACAGACGGAGTATCTTGTGCTGATGGGCGAACGCACGGACGGTGGCTACGTTTATATGAGAGCGGCGCTGGAGAGCATCCGGGAGAGTGCACAGATCACAAATCAGTTTTTCGTGATGATCAGTGCGGGAGCGATCGCACTCAGCGTCCTTGTGATCATTATCCTGTCACGCAGTATTTCCCGACCGATCCGTTCACTGTCTGAGATCTCGCGCAAGATGTCAGATCTGGATTTTGAGGCAAAATATGTGCCGTCTCCACATGTCAGCAGAGAAATCGATGAACTTGGCGTGTCGGTCAATGAGATGTCGGAAGCACTTGAGGAGACGATCAGCGAATTGAAGACGGCGAATGTCAGCTTACAGCAGGATATTCAGAAAAAGGAACAGATCGATGAGATGCGCAAGGAGTTCCTGTCGAATGTGTCACATGAGCTCAAGACGCCGCTCGCTTTGATCCAGGGATATTCGGAAGGATTAAAGGAGTGTATCAACGATGACGCGGAGAGCCGTGATTTCTACTGTGATGTGATCATGGATGAAGCGGATAAGATGAACAAGATGGTTAAGAAGCTTCTGACGCTCAATCAGCTGGAATTCGGCAACGATACGGTTGAGATGACGCGTTTTGACATTACGGAACTGATCGATGGTGTGATGCAGTCCTCATCGATCATGGCGGCACAGAAGAAGGTGAACATTTCTTTCTATCATAATGGACCGGTTTATGTGTGGGGCGATGAATTTAAGGTGGAGGAAGTCATTACCAATTATCTGACGAATGCGATGAACCATGCGGACGGGGATCGCAGGATAGAGATCCGTTTTGCACAGCATGATAAGCTTGTTCGCACGAGTGTGTTTAATACCGGTGAGCCGATCCCGGAGGAGGATCTCGACAAAATCTGGGTGAAATTTTACAAAGTCGACAAGGCGAGAACAAGAGAATACGGTGGAAGCGGCATCGGTCTGTCCATTGTTAAAGCCATTATGGATTCGTTTCATCAGAAGTGTGGTGTCATCAATCATGAGAATGGTGTGGAATTCTGGATGGAATTGGAGTCGGAAGGCTAAATTGTTCGAAAATTGTTGTATTGTTTTACAAATTATGGTACTATAAAACTGTTTTATAGGGCAAAAGTGACAAGAGGTTAAAATTACGATATGAAGAAGGGAATGCGTCTGTTGGCGATTCTGTCGGCAACGGTGCTTCTGGTCGGTGGTTGCGGAACCCCAATGTATGAGCTGACGGAAGATGAGGAGACTCTGATCACGCAGTATGCGGCATATGCGGTGGGGAAGCATAACAT
>CAVHWG010000096.1:0-6222 GCA_963639645.1 Firmicutes bacterium TM09-10
GAACTGTGTTGCTGTTGTGTTCCTTGTTTCTATTATTATGAACCTTGTCCTCCCGAAAAACATGGAGACTGCCGGTCACACAACAAAATAGTTGTTACCATATTATAAGGAAAGAAAAAGAGATGCTCCGAATCCCGGAACATCTCTTTTGTTATATTGAAAACACATTTTAATTATGATTGCCCAACTGCCAGAATGCAACCGCGCTTGCGGCTGCTACATTTAAGGAATCCACGCCGTGGGACATCGGAATCATCACCGTGTAATCGCAGTCTGCGATCGTCTCTGTGGCAAATCCGTCCCCTTCTGTGCCGAGCAGGACTGCAAGCTTCTTCTCGCTCATCAACTGTGTATCATCGATACCGACCGAATCATCTTTCAGCGCAAACGCTGCGGTCTTACTCTTTGTACTCACCATTCTTATGCTTTTTAAAGAACTCCTTTGTCTCCTTGACAACAACGCCGCTCAACGCGAAGAGCGCGATCATATTTGGGATTGCCATCAATCCATTGAAGATATCGGCGATCGTCCATACGGCACTGACGGTCATGTACGGTCCGATAAATACGGCAAAGATGTAAAGCCAACGATATACTTTCACATGCTTCATGTTACCGCCGCTTAAGTACTCAAGACAACGTTCGCTGTAGTAATCCCATCCAAGAATGGTCGTGAATGCGAAGAACACAAGGCAGACCATAAGTATAAACGCTGACACAACCGGAGGGAACGGAAGACCATTCTGGAATGCATAGGTTGTCACGCTGACACCCTCAAGTCCCTCTACCTGCCATGCACCGGTCACAACGATTGCAAGACCGGTCAGTGTACAGATGATAATTGTATCGATAAAGGTTCCGGTCATGCTGACAAGACCCTGACGAACCGGCTCCTTTGTCTGCGCTGCAGCTGCTGCGATCGGCGCACTACCAAGACCAGCCTCGTTCGAGAAGATACCACGCGCGATACCTTTCTGCATTGCCACGATCATACTTCCGACAACACCGCCTGTGACGGCTCTCGGATTAAAGGCTGCTTTAACGATCGTCACGATTGCAGCCGGCACCTGCTGAATGTTGCAGATGATCAGAATGATCGCAAATACAAAATAAATAATTGCCATAAACGGCACGATAACCTGGCTGACGCTTGCGATACGCTTTACACCACCGATCAATACTGCAGCTACGCAGAATGCAAGGATCAATGAAGCGATCACAACCGACCATGAATACTTGCCAAGGAATGGCAGGATCTGTACCGTATGTGCATTGTTCGGATCAAAGAAATTGTTGATCGCGCTGGCGATACCGTTTACCTGAGAGAATGTACCGATACCAAACAGACCTACACACACACCGAAGAATGCGAAGATCTTGGCAAGCCACTTCCACTTTGCGCCCATCCCCTGCTCAATATAATAGAATGGTCCGCCGAGACTGTGTCCATCCTTGGCTACCACACGATACTTAACTGCGAGAAGTCCCTCGGAATACTTGGTCGCCATACCAAAGAACGCAGTAATGACCATCCAGAATAACGCTCCCGGGCCACCGGCACCTACGGCAGTCGCAACACCGACGATATTACCGGTACCGATCGTTGCACTCAGCGCCGTACATAACGCACCGAAACTTGAGATCTCACCTTCTCCTCCCTCTTCGTTTTTCACCATCCACTTTAATGCAAGCGGAAGCTTACGAAGCTGAAGCAGACCAAGACGAACGGTCAGAAGAATACCTCCGGCTAAAATCAGCACCATCAGCGGCACACCCCAGACGAAATCGTCCACTACACTCAGAAAACTGTTGATTGCACTCCACATTTTCAAATCCTACCTCTCTTTTGTGAATATAAAATTGTAGGCATTTCAAACTCCCGGATAAGATAAGAAATAGAACTCCAGATTATGAACAAAATAGAGTGGATAAAATGTATCCACTAAGAAATTTCCGTGCATAACTCACGAAAATGAAGATATTAGTATGTATAAGATATCTTCTCTGTCCTGTTGCCTGAGAGATTCATACGCCTTACGTATGTTGCACCTTCGGCCCCCGGTCCTGCCGGGTGTCTCCAGAGAGTCGATCCATTTACAGTTGCACCGGTAATGACCGGCACCTGAGAGTTTTACTCCTTCGGTAGACTTGCGTCGTTTTCCTGCAAACTTCATCTCGAAATTGCTCTATGTATTATATACTAGCGTGTAAAAGCATGTCCGTCAACCGTTTTCTTTCACAAAAAAGCAACCTTACTTTTAAAACTTCGGTGCACCGATACACCGCTTGCGCACATACAGATAGCAGACCACCTGCATCACGATCGTGATGATCCACGAACCCGGATATGAGATAAACAAAAAGAACAGTGAACGATTGTGTGGGAAAAAGCCATAGATCCACAGAATTCGCGTTCCAACCGTTCCGATTACGGACAGAACCATCGGTACCGCCGAGTAGCCCATACCTCTGAGCGATCCCGGAAACAGATCCATGATACCGCACAGAAAGTACGGGATCGTCGTGATGGAAAGGATCTCCATACCACAGGTGATAACGTCCGCCTCACTTGTATAAATGCGAAGGATCTGCGGTCCGAACAGATAGACACCGCAGCCGAGCGTACCCGATACCGCAACCGTCAGGATCAGGCAGTCCACAAGCACGCGATCCATACGCTTGTATTTACCGACACCATAATTCTGGCTTGTAAAACTCATGCACGCCTGCGTGACCGCATTGACCGACATATATAAGAATCCGAGCAGATTATTTGCAGCCGTATAGCCCGCCATCGCCGTTGACCCGAACGAATTGACCGAGGACTGCAACAGAACATTCGAAAAATTGATCACCGTACTCTGGATTCCCGCCGGAATGCCGACCTGAAAGATCTGCTTTAAGTAAACGCCTTTGATCGCCAGCTTATCTAAATGCAACTGATAACTGCTGTCCGTATTGCACAGGCAGCGAAGCACCAATACACACGATATCAACTGCGACATCACGGTTCCGATCGCAACACCGGCAACATCGAGATTGAAAACGATAACAAGGATCATGTTAAGTATCGCATTGGTCACGCCTGAGATGATCAGGAAAATGAGCGGGCGCTTCGTATCGCCCACCGCGCGCAGAATTGCCGCGCCGTAATTATACAGCATAAAAAAAGGCATACCCAGAAAATAAATGCGCATATAAAGTGTCGAAAGATTGATAACATTGTCCGGCGTATCCATAAGCTGCAGTGCGCCTTTTGCAAAGATCACACCGATCACCGCCATCAGCACACCGCTGACAAGCGCCAGCGCGATCGCCGTATGTACCGTCTCCGACATCTCCTTGTCACGTCCCGCCGCATAGAAACGTGCCGCAAGCACATTCGCACCGAGCGAGATTCCGATAAACAGATTTGTAAAGACTGCGATCAACGCAGTCGTTGAACCAACCGCCGCCAGCGCCTCCTGCCCGCTGAAATGTCCGACCACGACAAGATCGACCGCGTTGAACATCAATTGCAGGATTCCGGACAGCATGAGTGGCAGTGCAAAAGAAATCAATTTGTCCATGATGGTTCCATTGCACATATCAATTTCATATTTATTTTTCTTCAACTTCTACACTTCCATTCTGATTTTATTTGTACATAGACGGAGCGCCTCTTCAGGCGCCCCGGATCATTCACTCTTAAATGTGATAAAAATGATACTTTGTTTCCGAATGATATTCGGTGTTGGCAGATACAACCGGAGACGGGAAATTCTTCTCGTTCACAGCGTTCGGATAGAACTGTGACTCCAGGCAGAAACCGTGGCGGTCTCCATACATCACTCCGCCTTTTCCTGCGTGCTCGCCGATAAAATTGCCGGCGTAGAACTGCACACCGCAGCACTCGGTATAGGCGTCCATTGCAATGCCGCTGGCATCACACTGTGCCTTTGCCATCAGGCGCATCGTGCCCGGCTGATCGGAAAGTACATAATTGTGATCATATCCGCCGGTTAACCGGAGCTGCTCAAAATCTGCGCCGATATCCTGACCGATCTGCTTCATCTTGTTAAAATCCATCGGGGTTCCGGCAACCGGTGTGATCTCTCCGGTCGGAATCGACTGGGAATCTGCAACCGGTGTGTATGCATCCGCGAGAATCTGCAGCTTCTGATCTGTCATCACACCGCTGTCATGTCCCGCAAGATTAAAATAACTGTGGTTTGTAAAATTCATAACGGTATCCGCATCGGCCTTCGCATGATATGCAATATGCAAAGTGTCTTCATCATCGATGGTAAACGTTACCGTCACATCCATATTTCCCGGAAATCCCTGCTCCTCCTGCGGGCTGTGATGATAGAACGTAATGAAATTATCACCGCTGTCCTTCACCTCCCACAGACGATTGTGGAAACCGTGGCTTCCGCTGTGCAGGCTGTTGGCATTCTCGTTTGCCTCGATCACCCACTCTTTTCCGTTTATCGTAAACCGGCTATCCTTGATACGATTTCCGCTTCGTCCGATCGTCGCACCGAAAAAGCATGTATGTTTCTCATAATCACACGCATTGTCGTAACCAAGGATCAGATCGCGCTGCTTTCCATCCTTATCCGCATAGATTACGGATACCAGTGTTGCTCCAAAGTCTGTCACTTTAATTACTGTATGATTTTTATTCTCCAAAGTATAAAGAGTTGCTTTAACACCACTTGCTGTTGTTCCAAAAGATTCTGTTTTCATAAGTTTACCCCCTGAACGAAATTTAGACTTGGAATGCCTCAAAACATTCCAAGTCTATTCTATACCAAAAATCTATTTTCTACCATCTTTATTTGCGAATATCTTTATTTTTCGTTTTCTTTTTTCATATAGAAAGAAAACATCTGCCTACATCGGATCGACTGAGCATCCGATTCCGAGTCCGTCCGGACCGATATGGCAGGACAGACCGCACGACAACTCATCGCACCGGACTTCCATTCCCGGGAAATTCTCTTTGATCTGGTTCACCCAGTCTTCCGTAACTTCGGCAACACAGCTTGACGCTGCCAGCAGATGAACTTTTCCGGCATCATACGCCTTTTTAAAAGTTGTCGCAAGCTCCGTCTTCATCGCTTCGATCATCGCCTTGCGCGCATTCTTCACACCGCGACATTTCTGATAGACATCGAGTGTTCCGGTTGTAAATTTCATGACCGGCTTGATATTGAGCACGTTTGCGATCGTCGCAACACCGGCTTTGATCCTGCCGCCCTTCTTTAAATATTCAAGCGTGCTTAAGCCCACATAGATGATCATCTGCTCCTTCGTCTCCTCAAGGGTCTGCTTGATCTGCTCCGCGGTATAACCGGCTTCGATCATCTTTATCGCATCGAGAACCGATTGATGAAGCGGTGTCGAACAACGTCCGTTATCCACCACAAATACTTTTCCCTCATACGGCTCATCCTGTGCCAAAGCCTGCGCGGTCATGCACGATCCGCTGAGTCCGCTGCTGATCGGAATATAGACGATCTCATCGTACTCTTTTAACATCGCATCCCACATCTCCATCACATCCTGCGGCGACGGCTGCGAAGTTGCCACATCGATTCCCTGCCGCAGTCGCTCATAGAATTCACTTCTCGTCATACTGACACCCTCGTGGTGAAGTTCTCCATTCACAAGAAAAGGCATCGGGAGCACATAAATGTGATTCTCTTTCGCTTCCTGTTCCAAAATTCCACTGTGACTGTCTGTCATAATTCCAATCTTACTCAAAATGCTGTCTCCTTACTCCGTCTATCGATAACCGTTGTGCTGTCAGTTTATACTTATCTTGCCCGAAAAAATAAAATACTTGCATTACAAAACCGACAGGCAATCAGATGATTGCCTGTCGGTAAGCTTCTGTACGTTCGTTTCTATTATAGTTACTTTCCGCAGGTTAAGCAACCATAACTTTTTAAAGACATTGTTTTTCAAATGAGCTGCAGCGTTTTCATACTGTGATAGATGCCATCCTTATCGATCGCAGAGGTGACCATATCCGATTTCTGCTTCAGACTTTCATCCACATTGCCCATTGCAACGCCGATTCCCGCGAACTCCAGCATCTCATAATCATTCGGGCCGTCGCCGTACGCAACCAAATCCGAAAATGATGCGATTCAGGTTTCCGTAACGGTGACAAACACGAGCGACGTTGCCGGAATCGAGACCGTACAGCTTTATATCCGCGATCTTGTGGGA
>CAVHWG010000096.1:6232-7750 GCA_963639645.1 Firmicutes bacterium TM09-10
CTTGTGGGAAGCGTAGTTCGCCCGCTGCTTGAATTAAAAGATTATCATCAGATTACACTCGGTGCAAAAGAAACAAAGACCGTAACCTTTACCATCACGGAAGAAATGTTGCGTTTCTTATTCAAAATACTGTGAGGTGTCGAATAATCCGTTGTACCCTAGCTCATTTCCCTGTTCTTTGAAAAATGTGTGCAGCTTTGTTGTTGCCGCTTCCGTTTCTGCGGAATTGACATAAAGCATTGTGCCAAACAGCAATGCAACCGCAAAAACGATCGTAATTTTTCTGATTACTTTTTTACCCTTTCCATCTCTTTTCACTCCTAAAAAACATATTATGGGTCCGTGACAGACGAATCCAGGCTTTTCAAGCTTCGCTTTATTCTATTACATGAATTCCCGAAGAAAATGTCCACTTCCAGCTTCCAAAGGATGATGTATACGGGCTCGTCCCCGCAATATCATTGTCGATCAGAATTCCTCTGGATGTAGCGTGAATTCTCCAATACGAACTGCTGCCATACTGGCGGATCACGGTTCTTCCGTTTAGCTGATACTTATCTCCACTGACTTTCTTTAACGTTCCCTGATTATAAAGTCCAAGATCTTCAAGATAATCTTTCACTTCATCCATTGATGAAAATTTACCGAAGTAAACAGCCACATGTGTCGTGGAACTTCCGCGTCCGTATACAACGACATCTCCAAGCTTCAAATCCGAGACTTTCGAAGCACCGGTCGTCTTCTTTCCGATCGACTGCTTCGTCTGCTTTGCCCATGTGATCTCACCGTCTTCCGCAACACCGGTCGTATAAGTGATGCTCGAACCGCTCACCCAGGCACTTGAACTTGTGGCAGCGACCTCAACATCCTTGAGCGCCGTACCGTTTTTGCCTTTGCTCTCCATGCGGTTCAATGCCGCCCGCGTATAACCGCTGCAGTCGCAGCGAATTCCGTCTACCACACTTCCGTAGCTTTTACCAAGAAACCCCTTGCACAGTGTCTTACGGTAATTGTCTTCCTGAACAACCGCCGTATTCTTTCCCGAGCCGTTCGTTGCAGCCTGCGTCGATACAGTGGTATTCCCCAATACCATCACTGCGAGCAGAACGCCTGCAACAAGCTTCTTACCCCACACCTTACCTTTTTTTAACATACTTCCTCCTAAATGTTACAATTCTGTTACTCAATCATAACACATTCTTAACAGAAAGTAAATTATTTTTCATCTTTATCTCAGGCTGAAATGCCTTAATATCGTGTTCAATCTCACCACTCAAAAGCAGCAGACAACGATCGTATCCCAGAGTAATCAAAACCCGAATAGAGAGCCTTTTCGCGAGGGACAGCTTAGCACAGCCGTCACCTACAGTAAATAGCCATTAGTTCTTACCCCTATTCTTCTTATTTCCACGAGTGAGATAATCTGCTACGATTGGAGCTTCCCATCCACTGTCATTAAGACAATCCTCCATATCTTCCGCAGAACTTGCCTTCATAGCAAAACACACTGCCTTTGAT
>CAVHWG010000097.1:0-14123 GCA_963639645.1 Firmicutes bacterium TM09-10
AATCATTGTGGCTGATCCGCTTTATCGTCCGATCTGTCCAAAGAATAGTGAGTTTTATGAACTGCCGCATGTGGCGTTTTCGGGAAGGATATATGTATAATTTTGATTGACGAATTCGGTCTGTTTTATTAACATGGAAGGTGTACATAAGTACGGAAACAGGAAAATGAGGGGAACAAAAGATGATTTGCGGAATGACTTATTACCAGATCTGCTGGTATTTTCTGATCTATTCATTCGGAGGCTGGGCGCTTGAAGTAGTCTATCATGCGGTAGCCTGCGGAAAAGTGATCAACCGTGGCTTTTTGAACGGACCGGTGTGCCCGGTATACGGATTCGGAGTCTTATCGGTATTTGCGATGATCAATACGATACAGGGTGGCGGTTATCAGATGAATGACGGCATGATCTTCGTGTTTGGCGTGATCCTTGCGACGGCTGTAGAACTGATCGCAGGATGGCTCCTTGACGTGTGTTTTCATGCAAGGTGGTGGGATTACTCGAATAAGCCGTTGAATCTGCACGGATATATCTGTCTGGAATTTTCTTTGATATGGGGACTGGCGATACTGCTTGTTGTGAAAGTGTTTCAGTCTTTTGTTGAGCATTACACATCGCTACACGCACCGTCGATCGTTGGATGGATCATCGTTGCGATACTGTACGCATTGTATTTTACAGATCTTGTTGTGACAGTTGCGGTTATTCGTGGATTGAACAAGAAACTGACAAGACTGGATGCAATCCGTTCCAATATGCGTGTGGTCAGCGATAAGATCAGCGATACGCTGGCAACTACAACGATTGATACTGCGCAGAAAGTCGGTGAGGGTAAGGTGCAGGCTGCTTTGGCGAAGGCGGAATTTAAGGATGCTACGGAGGAGAGAGTAAGTAGATCCATTGAGGCGCTTCGCAGGAATAAGGCAGATTTGCAGAAAGAATTTGATGAGTTGTCAAACTCGATTGTGGAGCACACTTTTGTCGGTCAGGGACGATTGCTCAAGGCTTTCCCGGATATGAAGCACAGAGATTATATTGAAGTGGTGCAGGAGTTAAAAAATAAGATCAAAGACAGAAAGTAAGTGTTATGGGGATGTATTTAAAAGACAAGAGCGTCCATTTATTGCTGATCGGATTCAATCTGTTTTCACGATCCGGAAACATAGTTATCGGAAATGCAATCCGTGGAAGCGGAAATACGAAGTGGATGCTTTACACACAGATATTCGGAACCATCTGGATCGTGTCTGTCGCATCATTTTTTGTGTATGTCTGCAAGTTGGGCATTCTCGGTGTATTTTTAGCGGTAATGGCGGATGAGGGTGCCCGCGCATTGATCAATCTCTGGAAGTATTGCAGAATTGTAAAGAAGTGGAATGTATAGATAGAGGAGTAACATAAATGATCAAAAATATTGTATTTGATATCGGAAACGTATTGGTAAAGTTTCAGCCGGACCAGGCGATGCGCGAGCTTGGAATTGAAGAAGAAAAGATTCCGAAGATGGCGCAGGCAACCTATTTGAATCCGATCTGGGGTGAACTGGATCGCGGTGTGATGCCGGAAGCTGAGGTTGTTGATGAGATGGTGAAAGCTGCACCGGAGTATGAGGCTGAAATCCGCCTTTTCTTCCGGGATGGCAAGGATAAAGTTGTAAAAGCGTATCCGTATGCGAAAGACTGGATCAAAGAATTGCAGGAAAGAGGATGCAAGGTTTATCTGCTCTCGAATTATCCGGCAAATTACTTTGAACTGCATACACACGACCAGCTTGATTTTGTAAATATTGTGGACGGCAAGATCATATCCGGAATGGTTAAGATGGTGAAGCCGGATGCGGATATCTATGAGTGTCTGTTTGATACTTATGGATTAGATCCTGAGGAGAGTGTTTTTCTGGATGACAGACCGGAGAATATCGAGGGTGGCGAAAAGCTCGGAATGCGGGGCATCGTGTTTGAAAGCTATGAGGATGCGAAGGCGAAACTGGAGAAACTGTTGCGTCACTAAAGAAGAGCATCAGCCTCTCAATGATACTGTGGAGAATATCTTCCGCGAATATAAGGGAGAACCGGTTTATGTGTAATGTCGAGTGAAAATTACTTTGTGAAACAAAATAATGAAAACATAGTTGCAGACAAAGGCGTCAGATCGATGCCTTTGTCTTTTTTTATAATATAGCGATGCATTATGATAGAAAGCGGGGAAATGAGAATATGAAACCGATAGTAGGTGTGTTACCGTTGTGGGATGATGAAAAGGAAAGTATATGGATGCTGCCCGGATATTTTAACGGAATCGAAGAAACGGGAGGAATGCCGATCATGCTGCCGTTAAGCAGTGATGCGGCAATCGTGGAACAGAGTGTGAAGATGTGCGATGGATTTCTGTTCACGGGCGGTCACGACGTATCGCCCGAATTGTATGGGATGAAGGCTTTTTCTTCGAATGTAATATGCTGCAAAAAGCGTGATGAAATGGAATGTGCTTTATTGAAATGTGCATTGGAGAAAGATAAATCCATACTTGGAATCTGCAGGGGCATCCAGTTTTTGAATGTGTATCTGGGCGGAACGCTTTATCAGGATCTGCCGACGGAACATCCGGGTGGAGTGGAACATCATCAGACACCGCCGTATGATGTACCGGTGCATAAGAACCGGATTGAAAAAGGGAGCCCGTTATATCAGCTGCTTGGAAAGGAGAGCCTTGCAGTAAATAGTTATCATCATCAGGCGATTCGAAAACTTGCACCGGGGTTGAACGTGATGGCGGAGTCGGAGGATGGGCTTGTCGAGGCGGTGTATATGCCATCGAAAACGTTTGTGTGGGCATTACAGTGGCATCCCGAGTTTGCTTATAAAACGGATGAGGACAGCAGAAAAATCTTTCAGGCATTTGTCGATTCGATGAATTGACGCACAGAAAGCAGCACATTATAATCTAATAAAGAGGATGCCGATGAATTAAATTTTTATAGAGAAATGTTGTGCTTTCCAACAAAGTATGATAAATTTGATAGGAACTGAATATGTAGCAATCAGGTGTCGGAGCAATCATGTAGTTGATTGGCTCCGGTGAAAAGGGAAACAGGTGCAAATCCTGTACGAACTCGTCACCGTAATTAAGGAGCGAAGCTAATATATCACTGGGCAACCGGGAAGATGGTGGATGCGATGATCTATAAGCCGGGAGACCTGCCTGAGCGCTGTACAGAAACGATAGTTTCAGACCACGAGTAAAAAGGTTGTACGTTTGGATTGTGTGCGACTCTTTGCCTTTTTATAGGAAAAGAGTTTTTCTTTTGCGCGCCGAAAGGCATAAGGTCACTCGTTTTTGTAGTACATATTTGGAAAAAGATTCGCAGAAGATACTGCAGAAAAGAGGAGACAATGAAGAAGAAAATCGTAACATTGCTGATGGCATCTGTACTTACTGTTATGTGTGCAACAGGATGCGGAAACGGTAACCAGAATGCAGCAGACAACAAGGTGGATGCAAACACACAGGATACCCAGACAGAGAGCGTAAGCGATGATCAGAAGGCTGCTGACGAAGTTGCAGACTTGATCGATGCGATCTATGTGCAGGAGAGAACGGATGATACCGATGCGCAGTGTGAGGCTGCAAAGGCTGCATGGGACAAGCTTACCGATGAGCAGAAAGCATTGGTAGAGGGCGAGAATGCAGATCCGGATTATTTCGGAAGAGATACCGGTGATGCTTCCAAGGATGATCCTCGTAACCAGGATGAGATCGGTGAGAATGAGATCCTTGTTGTAAGTTTCGGTACATCATTCAATGACAGCCGTGTGGCTGATATCAAGGGCATTGAGGATGCCATTCAGGAAGCAAACCCGGACTGGTCAGTGCGCAGAGCTTTTACCGCACAGATCATCATCAACCATGTACAGGCACGTGACGGCGAGAAGATCGACAACGTAGAGCAGGCTTTGGATCGTGCAGTTGCAAACGGGGTAAAGAATCTTGTTGTTCAGCCGACACACTTAATGCATGGTGCAGAGTATGATGAGTTAATGGAAGCTGTTAATAATTACAGTGACAAGTTTGATTCGGTTAACGTTGCAGAGCCGCTTCTTGGCGAAGTCGGAGAGGATGCAACCGTAGTCAATGAGGATAAGAAGGCCGTTGCCGAGATCCTTACCGCTGAGGCTGTTAAGAATGCCGGATATGACAGTCTGGATGCCGCAAAGGAAGACGGTACCGCATTTGTATTCATGGGACATGGTACATCTCATACTGCAAAGGTTTCTTACAGCCAGATGCAGACACAGATGAACGATCTCGGATATGACAACGTATTTATCGGAACCGTAGAGGGTGAGCCGGAAGAGACTTCCTGCGAGAACGTGATCGAGGCTGTTAAGAATGCCGGATATAAGAAGGTTATTCTTCGCCCGCTCATGGTTGTTGCCGGTGACCATGCCAACAACGATATGGCTGGTGACGATGATGATTCCTGGCTCAGCATGTTTAAGGCATCCGGTAATTTCGATGATATTCAGACACAGATCGCCGGACTTGGTGAGATCGAAGGCATTCAGAAGCTTTATGTAGCACATACTGCTGCAGTAATCAAATAAAAGGAACAGGTAATTATGAACAGAATGAAAAAGTATATGACCGCCATGGTGCTGCTTGTTGTAATGCTTCTTGCAGGATGTGCAGGAAACACAACCAATGAGCAGGCAAGTACACAGGCAGATACTCAGGAAGCGACACAAAAGGAAGCAGAACTTGCGGATGGTGTCTATACCGCAGAATTTAATACAGACAGCTCCATGTTTCATGTGAATGAAGCGTGTGACGGCAAGGGAACACTTACGGTAAAGGATGGTCAGATGACACTTCACATCTCTCTTGTTTCCAAGAAGATCGTGAATCTGTATGTGGGACTTGCCGATGATGCGGCAAAAGACGGTGCAGAGCTGCTTGAGCCGACAACCGATACGGTTACTTACAGTGACGGAACATCGGAAGAGGTTTACGGCTTTGACGTGCCGGTTCCGGGAATCGATGAAGAGTTTGACCTTGCAATCCTTGGAACCAAGGGTAAGTGGTATGACCACAAGGTCAGCGTCTCAAATCCGGTAGAGGGCGCTTTGGATGAGGGAACTTATACAGTGGAGATCAATTTTGAAGGCGGAAGCGGAAAAGCCTTCATTCAGTCACCGGTTACACTGACGGTGGGGGCTGATGGAAAGATGACTGCAACGGTTGAGTGGAGCAGCCCGAATTACGATTATATGATCGTGAACGAGGAGAAACTATTACCGATCAATACCGACGGAAATTCCGTGTTTGAGATTCCGGTTGAGGCACTTGATACACCGATCACCGTGATCGGGGATACGGTTGCGATGAGCAAGCCGCATGAGATCGAGTATACACTCACATTTTTATCGGACACATTAAAAAGTGTGCAGTAATTGAGGATCATTTTATGATAGGAAGAAAACAGATTGTAATTATAGGCTGTTTGTTAATGATGGGACTGGCGGGGCTTAGCGGCTGCGGCAGTCCTTCTTCCGATTCTACGGAACATATGGAAACGGAAGCAAAATATGATAAAAAAGCGGATTCACTCGGCAGTCTCAAGTATGAGAGCAGCATGGATCTGCAATATGCAAAGAATTTTTCCGTCGACTATTATGAGGGCGGATACAAAGTTTTGACAACGATGGACGGCACACAGATTCTTGTTGTGCCGGAAGGCAAAGAAGTGCCGGACGAACTTGGCGACGATATTGTTGTGGTGAAGCAGCCGGTCAAAAATCTCTACATCGTATCTTCGTCCATTATGGATATTTTCAGCAAACTGGATGCGATGGATACGATACGCCTTTCCAGTCAGAAAGAAGAAGACTGGTATGTGGAGGACGCAAGAAACGCGATGGCAAAAGGCGATATTCTCTATGCGGGCAAATACAGTAAGCCGGATTATGAATTGATCATTTCGGAGAATTGTTCGCTTGCGATCGAGAATACGATGATCACGCATTCGCCGGAAGTCAGTGAGATGCTTGCGGATTTTGATATCCCGACGATGATCGAGTATTCGAGCTACGAGGAGCACCCATTGGCGAGAGTGGAGTGGGTGAAATTCTTCGGTGCGCTCATCGGCAAGGAAGAAAAGGCGCAGGAAGTGTTTGACGAAGAGGTGCGTCTGGTCGACGAAGTGACCTCGGTAAAGAAAACTGACAAAACGGTCGCTTTTTTCTATGTGACATCAAACGGACTGATCCAGGTGCGCACAAGCAAGGATTATGTACCGAAGATGATCGAACTTGCAGGCGGTAACTATGTACTTGAGAATATCGGAGATCCGGATTCGAACCGGTCCACGGTCAGCATGCAGATCGAGGATTTCTACGACAAAGCGAAGGATGCGGATTTCATTATATATAACAGTTCCATCGACGGCGGCATACAGTCGGTGCAGGAACTGATTGATAAATGTGAAGTGCTCAAGGATTTTAAGGCGGTCAAAGAGGGCAATGTCTGGTGCACGACAAACGATATGTACCAGCAGTCCATGTCGATCGGCTATCTGATCCGCGACATTCACGGAATGTTACAGGGAAAGAATGAGGATACAATGCAGTATCTGTTTCATTTAAACTAAGGAGGAAACATGCAGGATAACCGGAAAATGCGCTATATAACGGCATTTCTCATACTTGGAATCGCTACAATCGTGCTTGTTATTTTCAATGTGTGCATCGGTACCGTAGAGATTCCTTTTGGGGATATTTTGCGTTCGCTCGGTGGACAGACTGTGGAGAATGAACGCATTTTGTGGGATATCCGTATGCCGCGAACACTTGCGGCGCTACTGCTTGGCGGAGCGCTCGGACTTGCCGGTTATCTGTTGCAGACGTTCTTTCACAATCCGATCGCGGGACCGTTTGTGCTTGGAATCTCCTCCGGAGCGAAGATGGTCGTGGCGCTTGTGATGGTGTTTTTGATGGGAAATGCGATCCGCGTCAGCTCGGCGGCGCTGATCGCGGCGGCATTTGTCGGAGCGATGTTCTCCATGGGATTTGTGCTTGCGGTGTCGCGCAAGGTGAATCATATGGCGATGCTTGTGGTCAGCGGTGTGATGATCGGGTATATCTGTTCGGCGATCACGGAACTTGTCGTGACGTTTGCGAGCGATTCGGATATCGTCAATCTTCATAACTGGTCAAGGGGAAGTTTTTCCGGTATGACATGGGACAATGTGTCGGTGATCACCGGCGTGGTACTCGTTACGGTTTTGCTTGTATTCTGGATTGCAAAGCCGCTCGGGGCATATCAGCTCGGCGAAGTGTATGCGCAGAATATGGGCGTGAATATTCCGCTTTTTCGTGTGATCCTCGTGATCTTATCGAGCATTTTATCGGCGTGTATCGTGGCGTTTGCCGGACCGATCTCGTTTGTCGGTGTGGCAGTGCCGCATCTGGTGAAAGCATTGCTTCGCACAACGAAGCCGATCCTTATGATCCCGGCTTGTTTTTTGGGTGGAAGCGTGTTTTGTCTGTTTTGTGATCTGTTGGCGAGAATGCTTTTTGCTCCGACGGAACTGAGTATCAGCACGGTGACGGCGGTGTTCGGTGCGCCGGTTGTGATCTTTGTGATGATGCGGCGGAATAAGGAGAAGATGCTGTGATGGAATATTATTTTCGAGCGGAAAAAATGACCGTCGGCTACGAGCAGAAGCCGCTGATCGAGGAAATTGAGATCGCATTGAAAAAAGGCGAGATTTTAACGCTGATCGGTCCAAACGGCGCAGGCAAATCGACGGTGCTCAAAAGTATCACGAAGCAGCTTGCATTGCTCGGCGGAACGGTATATCTTGGTAAGGAAGATATGAATACGATGTCAGGAAATGCGCTGTCGCAGCGGATGGCGGTGGTGCTGACGCAGCGGCTGCAAACGGAGCTGATGAGTTGTGAGGAAGTAGTTGCGACCGGGCGGTATCCGTATACCGGGCGGTTTGGAATCCTCTCGGAGCACGATCGTCAGATCGTAAAAGAGTCGATGGAACTTGTGCATGTGACGGAGATCCGGAATCGTGATTTCCGCTACATCAGTGATGGACAGCGGCAGCGAGTGATGCTTGCGCGCGCACTCTGTCAGGAGCCGGATATCATTGTGCTCGATGAGCCGACTTCGTATCTGGATGTAAAATATAAACTGGAATTTTTATCGGTCTTGCAGGAGTTAAGCCGCCAAAAGGCATTGACCGTGATCTTATCGTTGCATGAACTGGAGCTTGCGGAGCGCATCTCGGACAAGATCCTCTGCTTAAACGGTGTGAGGGTGGATCGTTACGGAAGCCCGGAGGAAATCTTTGAAAGCGGTTATCTGTCCAGGCTTTTTCGGATTGAATCCGGAAGTTTCGATGAGGTCAACGGCAATCTGGAACTGCCTGCTCCGTGTGGCGATGCGAAGGTGTTTGTGATTGCCGGAGGTGGAAGTGGAAGAACGGTTTACCGGAAGCTGCAGAGAGCGGGAACCTCGTTTGTAACCGGAATCCTGTATGAAAATGATCTGGATTATCCGGTCGCGGCGGCGCTTGCGCAGAAGGTGATCGCGGCACCAGCGTTTGAGCCGGTCGATGAGAAAGTATTTGATGCGGCAAAAACGGTGATGGAACGCTGTGAGAGGGTGATCTGTTGCAGGAAAACGTTCGGAAGTTACGAGACGATGAACCGGAAGCTGTTGGAGTATGCAGGAAAATTTGGAGTTGAAGTAATATGGCAAAAGTAATCATGGTGCAGGGCACAATGTCCAACTCGGGCAAGAGCTTTCTTGTCGCGGGTTTATGCAGGATTTTTAAGCAGGACGGATACCGGGTGGCGCCTTTTAAATCGCAGAATATGGCACTCAATTCCTATATCACGAGCGAGGGCTTGGAGATGGGACGGGCGCAGGTCATGCAGGCGGAGGCGGCAGGGATCGAGCCGCTCGTGTGCATGAATCCGATCCTGTTGAAGCCGACCAACAATGTCGGTTCGCAGGTGATTGTGAACGGCGGAGTGCTTGGCAATATGAGTGCACGCGATTATTTTGCCTATAAAAAGAAGCTGATCCCGGATATCAAGAAGGCGTTTCACACGCTCGAAGAACATGCGGATATCATTGTGATCGAGGGCGCGGGAAGTCCGGCAGAGATCAATCTGAAGGAAAACGACATCGTCAATATGGGCATGGCGGAAATGGTTGATGCGCCGGTGCTTCTGGTCGGAGATATTGACCGGGGCGGCGTGTTTGCACAGCTTCTCGGAACGCTGATGCTTTTGACGGATGAGGAAAAGGCGCGCGTGAAAGGTCTGATCATCAATAAGTTTCGCGGCGACAAGACGATCCTGGATCCGGGAATTACGATGCTCGAGGAACGCGGTGGCGTGCCGGTTGCCGGTGTGGTGCCGTACATGCCAATCGCACTTGAGGATGAGGATTCGCTGACGGAACGCTTTTCGCACAAAAGCGAGGGGCTGATCGATATTGCGGTCATCCGCTACCCGAGAATTTCAAATTTTACGGATTTCAATGTGTTTGAGCAGATGCCGGAAGTGACGGTACGCTATGTGGCTTCGGCGGCGGAACTGCATCATCCGGACATGATCTGTCTGCCGGGAAGCAAGAATACGATGGGCGATCTCAAGTGGATGCGCCAGAACGGGCTCGAGGCGGCGATCAAGAAAGCGGCCGAGGAGATTCCGGTATTCGGCATCTGCGGCGGTTATCAGATGCTCGGCAGAAGCATTGCCGATCCGGATCAGGTGGAGGAAGGCGGACAGATCCGCGGGATGGAACTGCTGCCGACGGAAACGATATTAAGAAAAAGCAAGAAACGCTGTCAGATCAAGGGCGTGGTCGATGAAGTGGATGGCATTTTCAAAGGAATCAGCGGATGCACATTCAGCGGATATGAGATTCATATGGGTGAGACGTTTTATGTAGCAGAAACATATAAGAATGCACAACGGCCAGTCGTCAGGGAGAACGTGGTCGAATCGAAGGAAAACCACAATGTCTACGGTTCGTATGTGCACGGCATTTTTGATCAGGCGGACATCGCAAATGCAATATTACACGCTTTGGAGCAGAAGAAAGGTGTTGCATTGCAGAATGGAGCGCTTTTAGATTATCAGGCATTTAAAGAGAAACAGTACGATAAACTTGCGGATACGCTTCGGAAGTATCTGAATATGGAGGAAATCTATGGAATGCTGCGGGAAGCAGATCTGGATGAATTTAACGAGGGATAAGCTTCGTCAGCTTACGATCAGACAGCCGGACGAAAATGTATATAAGGTGGTAAAGGCGCGGTGGGATGCAATCGCCAAGCCGCTTGACGGCATGGGGTGTTTTGAGGAAATTACAGCGCAGATCGGTGCCATCACCGGGGACGAAACACTTGATCTTTCGAAAAAGGCGGTACTCATCTTCTGCGCGGACAATGGAATCGTTGCGGAAGGTGTCAGCCAGACGGGGCAGGAAGTGACTTATGCGGTGGCACAGTCCATGGCAAATAGGAATTCTTCGGTCGGACGGATGGCGGACTTTATTGGTGCCGACACGATCCCGGTGGATATCGGAATCAACAATGACGGAAAAATAGATGGTGTGTTGGATCAAAAGATCGCGCATGGAACCAGGGATTTCCTAATCGAGCCTGCGATGTCGGAAGAAGAGACGCTTCGTGCGATCGAGACAGGAATTGGGCTTGTCGCAAAATGCAAAGCGGATGGTTACCGGCTGCTTGCAACAGGGGAAATGGGGATCGGAAACACAACGACGAGCAGCGCGGTGGCAGCGGCATTGCTTGGCTGCGAGAGCGCACTTGTTGTGGGACGAGGTGCCGGTCTGAGTGATGTGGGACTGGCAAGAAAGCGGGAAGTGGTGGCAACTGCCATTGAAAAATATGGTCTGTACCATAAAGATGCATTTGCAGTTTTACAGACGGTCGGCGGGCTGGATATAGCAGGACTTGCCGGTATGTGTATTGGCGGTGCTTTGTATCAGGTTCCGATCGTGCTCGATGGTGTGATCAGTATGGTGGCGGCACTTGTAGCGGAGCGCATGGTTCCGGGAGTGCGGGGCTTTCTGATCGCTTCGCATAAAGGAAAGGAACCTGCGGTAGAATTATTAACCAGGGAATTGAATCTTCATCCGGTCATTGATGCCGGACTTGCCTTGGGCGAGGGAACCGGTGCGGTTATGATGATGTCGCTTCTTGACATGGCGCTTTGCATCTATCGGGAGGAGACAACGTTTTCGGATATCAGCGTCGAGCAGTACGAGAGGTTTTAGGATGGTAACACTGATAATTGGAGGCAGCGGAAGCGGAAAATCCGCGTATGCGGAAAGCTATGTTCTCGAACAGGCGAAGGATCTGCCGAAATATTATATTGCAACGATGCAGATCTACGATGCGGAGGGCGAGCGAAAGGTAGAACGCCACCGCAGACTACGGGCAGGCAAGGGATTTGTGACGATCGAGCAGCCGACGAATATTGCCGGTGCAGTTGATAAAATTATGGTGTATGATACAGGTGCATATTACGGTGCAGCTTTGTTGGAATGTATGTCAAACCTCGTTGCAAATGAGATGTTCTCAACAGAAGCGATGCCGGAGACGGATGAAGTTGTGCAACGGGTGATAACGGGAATAAAAGCATTAGCACAGCAGCTCGACCATCTTGTGATCGTCTCCAACAATGTCTTTGAAGACGGGATCGCTTACGATGCATCGACACTTCGTTACATTGAGGCTCTTGGAAGGATCAATACGGAACTTGCGAGTGTTGCGGACCATGTTGTGGAAGTCGTTGTTGGAATTCCAGTCACAGTGAAGTAGGAGGCATTATGCGAATTATAAAATCATGTATTGTGGCATTTTCGATGTATTCGAAGATCCCTATGCCGCAGTTTGAGTGGAAAGAAGAGGATATGCACTATATGCTTTGCTTTTTCCCGTGGGTGGGCGCGGTCATCGGTGCGTGCCTCTATCTGTGGAACCGGCTTTGCGTGAAGTTTGCAATCGGACAGATCGCCTATGTGTTGATCGCGGTTGCAATTCCGATCCTGATCACGGGCGGATTTCATGTGGACGGATTTATGGATACGATGGATGCACTTCATTCGTATCAGCCGCGGGAACGCAAGCTGGAAATCCTTAAGGATTCGCATATCGGTGCGTTTGCGGTCATTATGCTGGCAGCCTGCGGGCTAATCTATGCCGGGGCTTTTTCCGAGATTCATGAGACAAAAAGTGTGGCGATCGTGAGTCTGGGATTTTTCTTGGCGCGCGTGCTCAGTGGAATCGGTGTGGTAACGCTGCCGTCTGCAAGGGGTAACGGAATGTTGTATGAGGCGGCAAGCCATGCACAGGGGCGCATCGTAAAAGGCGCACTGTATGTGCAGGGCGTGATCTGCATGGTATGTATGGTGCTTTTGTCCGGAAGAATCGGTTGGGTGGTTATTGCCGCGGCTTTTGCATCGTACTATTATTATGAATATCGCAGCAAGAAGGAATTCGGAGGAATTACCGGCGATACGGCAGGATATTTTGTAGTGATCTGTGAGACGGCAATGGTTGTTGCTGCGGCAGTTGCGGTACATCTTTGATGTATCGCCTGTAGTACATCTTTGATGTATCGCCTGTGGTACATCTTTGATGTATCGCCTGTGGTACGTCTTTGGTGGAGACATTTGAAACGCGGATGCGCGAATGGAGAGAAAATGAAACTTGTAATTGGTGGAAGAGCACAGGGAAAATTAAATTATGTGCTGGAGAATATGGCTGGGACTTCTTATAAAGTGTATGAGGGAGTACTGCCGGACAAAAAAGAAATCCATGCGGTGAAAGCAAATGGAGACACCTTGATTGTCAACCGCTTTCATAATTGGGTAAACAATAAGCTGCACGAAGATAAAAAACCGGAAGTAGAATTAAAAGCTTTTGTTGCAGAAGATATGGATTGTATCATCATCAGTGATGAGGTCGGCAACGGTATTGTGCCGATCGATGCGTTTGAGCGCGATTACCGCGAACGGACAGGAAGAATGCTGACTACACTGGCAAATGAGGCAGATGAGGTGGTGCGTGTACTATGCGGAATCGGACAGAAAATAAAATAAAACTGATGCTGATCCGGCACGGTGCGACGGAAGCAAACAAGGAACATCGTTATCTCGGACGAACGGACGAGTCGCTCTGTGAACAGGCAAAAGAGATGTTGTCTGCGAAAAAGAATTGTTACCCGAATGTTGATCTGTTGTTTACAAGCCCGATGAAGCGGTGTATGCAGACGGCGGAAATCTTGTATCCGGATCACAAACCGATCATCATAAATGATTTTCGTGAGATGGATTTTGGCGACTTTGAGGGAAAGAACTATAAAGAGTTAAACGGTGATCCTCGTTATCAGGCGTGGATCGACAGCGGTGCAACGATCGCATTTCCAAACGGAGAGAGCAGGGAAGAATTTATTGATCGCTGCAGGCGTGGCATGTATGAGGTTGCGCAGGTACTTATGAACAAACGAAGCGACAGTGCCGGACTGGTCGTACACGGTGGAACGATCATGGCTTTGTGCAGTGCTTTCGGTGGCGGAGATTATTTCGATTATCAGGTGAAAAACGGGGAAGGATATGCCTGCACGCTTCGACTTAATAATGAAGAACTTGAATTTACAGATGTTGAGAAATTATAGTGAGAGACAAAAATGATAACATACCATATGATCGCATTCGCCTGTGGCTTTGTGCTGGATCTGTTATTTGGGGATCCGCACTGGATGCCGCACCCGATCCGTGCAATCGGCGCCTTGATCGCGGGATTGCAAAAACGGCTGCTGGATCTGCAGGCGCGCGATGAGAAAAAGGAATTGCATAGAGGAAGCGTACTTGTTGTGCTTGTGTTGGTTTGCACAGGATTCGTTGCAGCGGGAATACTGTGCGGTGCCTGCCTGCTGCATCCGGTTGCGGGAATCGCTGTCGAGGCAGTCATGACCTACCAGATCCTTGCAACGAAGTGCCTGAAGGATGAGAGCATGAAGGTGTACACGAGTCTGAACGCAGAAGGAATTGAAGCGGGGCGCAAAGCG
>CAVHWG010000098.1:0-12591 GCA_963639645.1 Firmicutes bacterium TM09-10
CTACCATATCAGAGTGCTTTAGTATGATTTGTATAAGAGGTAATGGAAGATTATGAAGAAAGCGTTTCGATGTGCATTTCCCTACACGATTCCGATTTTTGCGGGATTCTGGTTTCTCGGGATTGCATATGGAATTTATATGAACGTATCGGGATTCAGTTTTGTATATCCGCTGATCATGAGTGCTGTGATCTTCGGAGGAAGTCTGGAGTTTGTGACGGTAAGTATGCTGCTTTCGCCGTTTGCACCGCTACAGGTATTTCTGATGGCACTGATGATCCAGGCGCGGCATCTGTTCTACGGAATAACGATGCTGGATAAATTCAAGGGACTTGGCTGGAAGAAATATTACCTGATTTTCGGAATGTGTGATGAGACATTCAGCATTAACTGTGCGGCGGAAATCCCAGAAGATGTGGATCGCGGATGGTTTTATTTCTGGGTAACGCTGCTGAATCGTCTGTACTGGATCAGCGGAGCAACGATCGGAGGCCTTCTGGGCAATCTGATTCATTTTGATACGAAGGGACTTGACTTTGTGATGACAGCCATGTTTGTGGTCATTTTCATGGAACAGTGGCTCAAGGAAAAACGCCACACGAGCGAGTGGATCGGACTTGGCGCGAGTGTCGGATGCCTGATCGTGTTTGGCCCGGATAATTTTATGATCCCGACGATGATCTGTATCCTGATCCTGCTCACGGCATTTCGTAAATCCATGGATACAAAGGAGGAAAGTCCGGCATGACGCTTTTACAACAGATTATTACGATCGCAATGTGCGCGGCAGCGACTATGCTGACACGTTTTTTGCCGTTTATGGTATTTCGTTCCGATCGTCCGACTCCAAAATATATTCAATATTTAGGCAAGGTGCTTCCGGGCGCGATCTTCGGAATGTTGGTCGTGTACTGTCTGCGCAATGTATCGCTGATACAGTGTAGCTACGGTCTGCCGGAGCTGATCGCGATCGCGGTAACGATCGGATTGCATCTCTGGAGACGCCAGATTCTTGTGTCGATCGCCGGCGGAACCATTTGTTATATGCTGCTTGTGCAATTTGTTTTTTGATGTGTTTTTATCGCCTGGGACAATGCGTTGTCTCCGGCGTATTTTTTTGCTTTTTCCCGCAACAGTATAATAGAAAAGAGAGAAAGTATTCCTTTTTTGACAGATTTGCGATAACATAAAAGTGGAGTATAAATTCAAATGGGAGAGAGGTAACAAGAATGAAAAAACGCATTTTGTCAGCAGTGCTGGCAGGATTACTTTTGGTGCCGCTGACGCTCGGTGCCAATTACACGGGCGGACAGAAGTTGGATCTGGAGAATGCCACCGCGCTGTCGCTGATGCAGCAGCTGAACACGCAGGAAGAGAATGTGATCGATGACAAATATCGCACATTTTATGAGGTGTTCGTGTACAGTTTTTATGACAGCGATGGGGATGGAATCGGCGATCTGCAGGGACTTATTGATAAGCTTGACTACATCAATGACGGCGACCCGACCACGGACACGGATCTGGGATGCAACGGTATCTGGCTGATGCCGATCATGCCGTCGAACACTTATCACAAATATGATGTGACAAATTACGAAGATATTGATCCGGCCTACGGAACGATGGACGATTTTAAGACGTTGATCGAGGAATGCCATAAGCATGGAATCAATGTGATCATCGATCTGGTTATGAATCACACATCTTCCCACCATAAATGGTTCCGGGAAGCGTGCCAGTATCTGCAAAATCTTCCGGAGGGTGCCGAGCCGGATGCTTCGGAGTGCCCATATGTGG
This sequence comes from Firmicutes bacterium TM09-10, assembly GCA_963639645.1. Taxonomy (GTDB): domain Bacteria; phylum Bacillota; class Clostridia; order Lachnospirales; family Lachnospiraceae; genus Roseburia. The sequence goes on from CAVHWG010000098.1 coordinate 1,801, forward strand.
ATTATTATAATTTCTCGAAAGAACCGGATGGCGGATACAGCCAGCTGGAGGGAACGGACTGGTATTATGAGGCGCAGTTCTGGAGTGAGATGCCGGATCTTAACTGGGATAATGACGCGGTCAAAGACGAGTTTGAGCAGATCGCGAAATTCTGGCTGGATCAGGGCGTGGACGGATTCCGTCTGGATGCGGTCAAAGATTTATACACGGGAAATGATGAGAAGAATATCGAGATATTAAAGTGGTTTAATGACATGGTAAAGGCGCAGAAAGAAGATGCCTACATCGTGGGTGAAGTATGGACAGGCAGCACGACTTACGCGCAATATTACCAGAGTGGCATTGACAGCTTTTTTGATTTCGATTTTGCAAATAAGGATGGAATTATTGCCAAAACCGTTAACGGAATCAACAAGGCATCGTCTTACGGCAAGAATCTTGTCAAGATACAGGATCTGTTGAAGGACAACAGCGATACCGCCATTGATGCGCCTTTTTATGTAAACCACGATATGGCGAGGGGTGCCGGTTACTATTCCAGCGATGACAGTGAATCGCAGACGAAGATCTCGAACGCGATGAATCTTCTGATGAGCGGAAGCGCATTCCTCTATTATGGAGAAGAACTTGGCATGAAAGGCGCCGGCAAGGACGAGAACAAGCGCGCGCCGATGTACTGGTCACTGGATGAAAATGCGGAAGGCATGTGTGACGGCCCGAAGGACATGGACTCGATCAAGATGAAGTACGGAAGTCTTGAGGAGCAGGCCGAAGATGGCAATTCGATCTACAATTATGTGAAGCAGGCGATTGCTCTGCGTAATCAGTATCCGGCGATCGCGCGAGGCGAAGTGACTTTCGATGAAGGAATTTCCGATACGAATATCTGTGCAATCCAGAAGACGTACGAGGATGAGACGTTGACGATCGTGCTGAATATCTCTGCGGAGTCACGGTCGGTAGATCTCACGAAGTCGAGTCTTGGTGTTGCAGGTGGCGATTCCAATCCAAAGATTGCGGGCGAACTGTTATGTGGAGCGGATGTCGTGACACTTGAAGATACGCAGCTGACCATGCCGCCGTATTCCATCGTGATCCTGCACTAAATTGTGCCGGAAATTATTTTTAGCGGTTGACAAAAGCGAACGCACGCGTCTATAATAAATGCAATTGAAGCAACGAAAAGCGAAGACAGGAATTAGTACCGCTTTGTGAAACGCACAGAAAGTAACCGGTTGATGAGAGGTGCGCGGGAAACAAAGTGCTATGAGATGCCTACCGGCGAAGCCGGTTGATTGTCTTGTGGGGCGATAAGGAATTCACCAACTACGTTGGTTCCCCTTACCGCAGGAAATACCCCCTCGAGCTGCACACTGAACACTTTGATTAAGTAAGTAGGCTGTGACGGGTTGGTGCACGTTAAAAGCACTGGAGTGTTGTCGGACACTCATGGAGGTAAATTGTGCGAGCAATTTACGAATTAAGGTGGTAACACGAGATATCCCCCTCGTCCTTATATAGGATGAGGGGATTTTTATTTTTTTACAGGGTCAAAAATCAGAAGTCGTTTCTGCTTGCAGAAAAAGAATTCTGATTTAATGACCCGCCCCGCGAATGAGGAAGTAGCAATTTACGAAGTAAATTAGCGGATTCCGAATTGCGGGAGAATTGCGGGAATTGCTTTGCAATGGAGCAATTCGTAAAAAATGTACTTTCAAAAATGAGGAGGAACAAAATGACAGTATATGACGAATTAGTTGCCCGCGGTCTGATCGCGCAGGTAACCGACGAAGAAGAAATCAAAGAATTGATCAACAGTGGCAAAGCCGTATTTTACATTGGATTTGATCCTACCGCAGACAGTCTGCACGTAGGACACTTTATGGCACTCTGCCTGATGAAGAGACTTCAGATGGCAGGAAACAAGCCTATCGCATTGATCGGTGGCGGAACCGCCATGATCGGAGATCCATCCGGACGTACCGACATGCGTCAGATGATGACAAGAGAGACAATCGACCATAACGTTGAGTGCTTCAAGAAACAGATGAGCCGCTTCATCGAGTTCGGTGAGGGCAAGGCAATGCTGGTCAACAACGCTGATTGGCTGATGGATTTAAATTATGTAGACGTGCTTCGTGAAGTCGGCGCACACTTCTCCGTAAACCGCATGCTTACCGCAGAGTGCTACAAGCAGCGTATGGAAAAAGGCTTAAGCTTCTTGGAGTTCAACTACATGATCATGCAGAGCTACGATTTCTACACCTTATTCCAGAAGTACGGATGTAACATGGAGTTTGGTGGAGACGACCAGTGGAGCAACATGCTCGGCGGTACCGAGCTGATCCGCCGTAAGCTTAGTAAGGACGCTTACGCCATGACCATCAATCTGCTTTTGAACTCCGAAGGTAAGAAGATGGGTAAGACACAGTCCGGTGCCGTATGGCTGGATCCAAACAAGACCACACCGTTTGATTTCTTCCAGTACTGGAGAAATGTATCGGATGCAGACGTGTTAAAATGCCTGCGCATGCTGACATTCCTGCCGCTCGAGCAGATCGACGAGATGGATAAGTGGGAAGGTGCACAGCTCAACGAGGCAAAGGAGATCCTTGCATTCGAGCTGACCAAGATGGTACACGGAGAGGAAGAAGCACAGAAAGCAAAAGAAGCTTCCCATGCATTATTCTCCGGAGCAGGCGCTTCCGAGCATATGCCGACCATCGAAGTATCCGCTGAGGATTTCGCAGCAGGAAATATGGACATTATGGCAGTTCTCGTTAAGGCAGGTCTGTGTGACAGCCGTTCCGATGCACGCCGTGCCGTACAGCAGGGCGGTGTCAGCGTAGAGGGCGAGAAAGTAACGGACATCAGCGCAAGCTACGCACTCGATGATTTTGCCGGAGAGGGCAAAGTTGTAAAGCGCGGTAAGAAGAAATTTGCAAAAGTTGTCGCAAAATAATGCCTTTTTCCAGAAAGAGCAAAGTTCGTGTTGACTAACGCTTTGTGCATCTGCTAGACTTGATAGAAGTCATGAGATTGACATACAATTTCATAAAACACCATGTGAGGGAGTAGTTCGCACACCGTGTGGTTTGTCAACAGTCCCGGTCGCAAGACCTGGCAAATCTTAAAGAATGAGACTCATGTATACAAGGATCGGATCTTCGGATTCCGGTTTTGTATGCATGAGTTTTTTGTATTTTGAGAGTGACATGTGCGGATTCGGAGAACACTAGGAGAGAAAAGGAGATTACGCATGGCATTATTTATTGAGTTATTTTTGATTGGAGTCGGACTTTCGATGGACGCATTCGCCGTATCGATCTGCAAGGGACTCGGTATGGAGAAGATCAACAAAAAGCATGCTTTTATGATTGGTCTGTACTTTGGAGGATTTCAGGCATTGATGCCGTTGACAGGATGGTTTCTGGGCATTCGCTTCCAGAAGTACATTACTTCGATCGATCACTGGATCGCATTCGTATTGCTTGCATTGATCGGCGGCAAGATGATCGTTGAGGCGATCCGCGACAAAGACGATGAACAGATTGACAAGAAGAATCTGCCGCTTGACCATAAGGAGATGTTTCTTCTGGCGGTCGCAACCAGCATCGATGCACTGGCAGTCGGTATCACATTCGCATTTTTGGATACACCGATCGTTGAGGCAATTGTAATCATCGGCCTGACCACATTCTTTTTATCGATCATCGGCGTGGTTGTCGGCAATTTCTTCGGAACGCGTTACAAGAAGAAGGCGGAGATCATCGGAGGTATCATTCTCGTAGCCATCGGTGTCAAGATTTTGCTTGAACATCTTGGAATATTGCCATTTTAAAATACACTCATACAAAAGGAGGTCGTTATGACAGAATTCATTACAAACTGTTCCCTGCTACTGGCAATCGTTTTCCTTGTGATCGGATTCGTGCTTCTGGTAAAAGGCGCTGACTTCTTCGTAGAAGGAAGTTCAAGCATCGCCAAGAAATTCAAGGTTCCGTCCATTATCATCGGACTTACGATCGTCGCGATGGGAACTTCTCTTCCGGAAACTGCCGTGTCGGTCACCGCGTCGCTTGCGAACAAGAATGCGCTTGCCGTCAGCAATGTCATCGGGTCGAATATTTTCAACCTGATGGTCGTCATCGGTGTGTGCGCGATCATGACACCGGTAGCGGTACAGGCGGTCACGATCAAGCGTGATTTCCCGTTTTCCGTAATCTGCGCAATCCTGTTGCTCGTGCTCGGCATGATCGGTCCGATGTCGCTCGGGCACATCGACGGCGTGATTTTCCTTGTTATATTTGCCGGATTTATCGCTTTGATGATCCGCAGCGCATTGAAGGCGAGCAAGGAGGGTAACGCACTTGTCAGTGAGGAGATTGAGGCTGCGGAGGAGATTGAAATTTTCCCAATGTGGAAGAGTCTTCTCTTTATCGTTGGCGGTGGAGCAGCGATCATGATCGGCGGAGATGTCGTTGTCGACAGCGCAAGCAATATCGCAGCAAAGTTCGGTATGAGCCAGACGCTCATCGGGCTTACGATCGTATCGGTCGGAACCTCTCTTCCGGAGCTTGTGACATCGGTTGTTGCAGCCCGCAAGGATGAAGTGGATATGGCACTCGGTAACGCGATCGGTTCCAATATATTTAACATCCTGTTCGTACTCGGAATCGCCGGCGCAATCAGCCCGATGGCATTCCTCACGGAGAATATCATCGATATCATTATCCTGCTGGCGTTCAGCCTGATCGTGTGGCTTTTTGCATTCACCAAGAAGGAGATCAAGCGTGGCGAAGGACTCATTATGGTGCTGTTGTATGCGCTGTATGTTGTGTATATTTGTATGAGATAAAAGAAAATATAATTTTGAGATTTAACCTCGGAGCGTACAGCTTCGAGGTTTTTTTGATTCGTTGTATGATATAATCAAACTTGGGGGAAAAACAAAGGAGAAGAAACCACGATTGTAGTAGCGTCCTCAGACGTAACAGTCGGAGACCAAAATTACAAGTGTAAGGAAGATTATTGTGAGCAGATTCGCAACTTGTATGAACAATATCAAATAAAATAAACAGGACGAGCTAAAAAGAATCGCAATACCCTGATACATCTGTTATAATAAGAGCGTATCAGGGTGTTTTTGTCTGAATAAATTTAGAGAAACGGAGGAAACGGACATGGCATTTGATTTTAATAAGTTAAAAAGCGATATTGTATCAATGGGTAAGGATGTCGGTGACAAGGTGAGCGATGTGTCGGCAGTTGCCAAGGTAAAGCTGGATATCCGTAATAAGGAAAGTTACATGGAGAAGCAGTTCACAGAACTTGGACGTGCTTACTATCTTGCACATAAAAATGAGGAAGAGATTCCGGAGAAGGAATTTTTTAAGCCGATCGCAGAAGCGGAAGCAGAGATCGCCCGTTTGCAGGATGAACTGATGACTTTACAGGGCGCAGAAGTCTGCCCGAGTTGTGGGAAGAAGCAGGTTGCCGGTCACACATTCTGTGAGAGCTGCGGTGCGCAGATGCATGAGACTGCAAGCGCAGAGGAAGCTGCAACAAGCGAAGCAGCATCCGAGGCCGAGACAGCAACAAGCAGCGAGCAGTAAGCAAAATAACCGGTTCCACTTGACAGAATCTGATCAAGTAAGTATGATAAATGGCGTAATAACAAACACTATCATTAGGTAAACACTGGGAAAAAGAGAGTACATCCGGCAGGAACCTTACAGAGAGATCTCGGAAGGCTGAGAGGAGATCGGGGAGAGCAGATGGAAGATGGCTTTGGAGTGGCAGGGGCGAACCGCGCATGCGGATAGGCTCTGACGGGACCGCCTGTTATAGCGGAGAATGTGAATGCATTTACAGAGACCGGGATCGCGAGGTGCCGGTGAATGGAAGTGGTAACACGGGAGGATACTCTCGTCTTCTTAGGAAGGCGGGAGTTTTTTAATTGCATAACCGCAAAAAAGAAAAGGAGGCCAATAAGATGGCGAACAAAGGGAAATATTATATGACAACAGCGATTGCCTACACATCCGGCAAACCGCATATCGGAAATACTTACGAGATCATTCTTGCAGATGCGATCGCAAGATATAAGCGAGCGGAAGGATACGATGTCTATTTCCAGACCGGAACCGACGAGCACGGTCAGAAGATTCAGGAAAAGGCAGAGGCAGCAGGCATCTCCCCGAAGGAGTATGTTGACCAGGTATCCGGCGAGGTTAAGAGAATCTGGGATCTCGTAAACTCTTCTTATGATAATTTCGTTCGTACAACCGACGAGGATCATGAGAAATGCGTTAAGAAGATTTTCAAGAAATTATACGATCAGGGCGATATCTACAAGGGTTCTTACGAGGGAATGTACTGTACACCTTGTGAGTCTTTCTGGACCGAGTCACAGCTTGTAGACGGCAAGTGCCCGGACTGTGGACGTGAAGTAAAGCCTGCAAAAGAGGAGGCTTACTTTTTCAAGATGAGCAAGTACGCAGATCGTCTGATCGATTACATCAACACACACCCGGAGTTTATCCAGCCGGTATCCAGAAAGAACGAGATGATGAACAACTTCCTTCTTCCGGGACTGCAGGATCTGTGTGTATCGAGAACTTCTTTCAGCTGGGGAATTCCGGTCGATTTTGATCCAAAGCATGTCGTGTATGTATGGCTTGATGCTTTGACAAACTATATTACAAAGATCGGTTACGATCCGGACGGATCAAGCGAGCTTTTTAACAAAAACTGGCCTGCAGATCTGCATCTGATCGGTAAAGATATCGTGCGTTTCCATACGATCTACTGGCCGATTTTCCTGATGGCACTGGATCTGCCGCTGCCGAAGCAGGTATTCGGACATCCGTGGCTGCTCCAGGGTGGAGACAAGATGAGTAAGTCCAAAGGAAACGTAATCTATGCGGATGATATGGTTGATCTGTTCGGCGTGGATGCAACACGTTACTTCGTATTGCATGAGATGCCGTTTGAGAACGACGGTGTGATCACATGGGATCTCGTCATCGAGCGTTTCAATTCGGATCTTGCAAATATTCTTGGAAACCTCGTAAACCGTACCGTTTCCATGAGCAATAAATATTTCGGTGGAATCGTGAAGTCTACCGGCGTGACAGCAGAGGTTGATGAGGATCTCAAGGCAGTTGTTACCGGAACCCGTGACCGTGTGGCAAAGAAGATGGAGAAGCTTCGTGTGGCAGATGCCATCTCCGAAGTGTTCGCTTTGTTCCGCCGTTGCAACAAATATATCGATGAGACAACTCCATGGGTACTTGCCAAGGATGAGGCGCAGCAGGATCGTCTTGCAGAGGTTCTCTACAACCTGACCGAGTCTATCACGATCGGTGCAAGCCTGTTACATTCCTTCTTACCGGAGACAGCAGAGAAGATCGTTGCGCAGTTATCAACTTCTCTTCGCGACTTCGATGACCTTGACAAGTTCGGTCTGTATCCAAACGGAACCAAAGTGACCGAGACACCGGAGATCCTTTTTGCAAGACTTGACCCGAAGGAGATCATGCCGAAGGTTGAGGAACTTCAGGCAAAGCAGAAGGCAGAGTATGAAGCAGAACAGAAGAAGTTAAACGGCGAAGAAGCAGCAGAGGAAGAGGCCTCCATCGACATCGAGGCGAAGGAAGAAATCACATTTGACGATTTTATGAAGATGCAGTTCCAGGTAGGAGAGATCCTTTCCTGCGAGGCTGTTGCAAAGTCTAAGAAGCTGCTCTGCTCACAGGTTAAGATCGGCAGCCAGGTAAAGCAGATCGTATCCGGAATCCGCAAGGATTACGCACCAGAAGAGATGGTCGGCAAGAAAGTTATGGTTCTTGTGAACTTAAAGCCGGCAAAGCTTGCAGGCGTTTTATCAGAGGGAATGCTTCTGTGCGCAGAGGATGCGGACGGAAATCTTTCGCTCATGACACCGGAGAAAAAGATGCCGAGTGGAGCAGAGATCTGTTAAACCAAGTGACGTAAAGTATAGAAATTTTTCTGCTTGCAGAAATAATTTCCGTGCTTTCACGACCTGCCCATACATGAGCAAGAAGTGATTTTCGAAGAAAATCAACGGATTGCGAATGGATGGAGAATTGCGAGAGTTGTGAAGCAACGGAGCAATTCGTAGTCTAACAAATAGTATAACAAGTCAGGAGGGGAAGTATGGAAATCCTGGATATTGTAGATGACAATGGAATACCGACCGGCAAGACGGTGGATCGTGTAACAGCGCATCGTGAGGGCGTTCAGCATCGCACGGCTCATCTGTGGATCGCGCGCAAACGGGACGGACAGATTGAATTGCTCCTGCAAAAGCGTTGCATGGAAAAGGATTCGTTCCCGGGCTGCTACGACATCTCGAGTGCCGGACACATTCCGGCGGGCATGGATTATATTCCGTCGGCACTCAGGGAGCTTCGCGAGGAGCTTGGTGTGATAGCACAGGCGGAGGATCTGATTTCGTGTGGGTTAAAGCGGGTGACTGTGACAAATGAATTTCACGAGCATCCATACATGGACCGTCAGGTCTGCAATGTTTATCTGATGTGGCTGGATCGTCCGGCGGAGGAGTTCGTTGTCCAGAAGGAAGAGATTGAAAGCGTTATGTGGATGGAATATCAGGCGATCCGCAAAGCGGTGACAGAGAATACGATTCCGAATTGCATTGACATTGAAGAACTTGACATGATCGAAAAACATTTTGAGGAGTAACCATGATATTTGAGACACATGCACATTACGATGATGAGAAATTCGCAGAGGACAGGGAAGAAGTTCTTGCAGATCTGCCGAAGCAGGGCATCAGCCCGGTCATCAATGTCGGCGCATCCATTGAATCGACCCAAACAACATTAGAGATTGCGGAAAGTCATGATTTCGTCTATGCAGCAGTCGGTGTGCACCCGAGTGACATTGATGGATTGAATGAGGAAACTTTCACATGGCTCGCGGAGCAGACAAAGCGCCCGAAGACGGTTGCGGTCGGTGAGATCGGACTGGATTATTACTGGGACAAGGAAGCGGATGTGCAGGAGAGGCAGCGTTACTGGTTCAAGCGCCAGTTGGAGCTTGCCCGCGAGGCGGAGCTTCCGGTCATTATCCATTCGAGGGATGCGGCGGAAGATACGATGGATATTTTACAGGAACTTCATAAGCAAGGTCTGAATAATCCGGGTGTGATCCACTGTTATTCCTACTCGCCGGAGATGGCGCATGAATTTATTAAGATGGGCTATTATATCGGCGTCGGTGGTGTTGTCACTTTCAAAAATGCAAAGAAGCTTGTTCGCTCGGTCGAAGAAATCCCGATGGAGCGGATCCTGCTGGAAACCGACTGTCCGTATATGGCACCGGAACCGCACCGTGGAACGCGCAATGATTCGCGCAATATTCCGTATGTGATCGAGAAGATTGCGCAGATCAAGGGGCTTGATCCGCAGGTTGTGGAAGAGACCGCGCGTGAGAACGCATTTCGGCTTTTTACAAAAGTTGTATAATGAAAAGCTGCGATTTCATAAGGCAAAGCTTATGAAGTGGACAAGATTGGCGTTTCGCGCCAGGCTGTTTCCAAGTGGGAGAGCGGTCAACGTATGGCTGCTGAGTTCTATTCCGTGCGTGTGCATATATTTGTTGCTGTATCATGTCATTGATTGATTGTGGTGGAGTCCTACATATTCGCAAAATGGGAGTGCCGCTTTAGGAGAGTAAAAGGGGAACACCAATGAGTTACAGAGCTAGTGACGGAACAAGGCAGTGGGACGGCAGCAAGAAGGTGCCGACGCGGGGATTCCATTGGAATGATGCGTCGCACCAGAGAATCTGTCCGTACTGCCATAATGCGTATGATATGAAGGAGCGGAACTGGGTGATCACGCGGATCGAAAAGTGATACAGTATAACAAATTGATTTTGAGGAGAGAGAAATGAACATTACAGTATATCTTGGTGCTTTTGAGGGAAATGATCCGGCGTTGAAAAAGGCGGTATGGGAACTCGGCACATGGATCGGACAAAGCGGAAATGTATTGGTTTACGGCGGCTCGAAATCCGGATTGATGGGAGAGATCGCGGAAAGTGTCCTGCAGGCGGGCGGTGAAGTGACCGGTGTTGAGCCGCAGTTTTTTGTTGAGCAGGTACTTCAGCATGAGGGGCTGACAAAGCTGATCGTCACAAAAGATATGACGGAGCGCAAAGCGAAGATGATCGAGCTGGGCGATGCGTTTATCGCATTTCCTGGAGGAACGGGAACGCTCGAGGAGATTTCGGAGATCATGTCGAAGGTTTCGCTGAATCAGATTTCTGCACCGTGTATTCTTTACAATTTAAATGGGTATTACGACAGTTTGAAGGAACTGTTGCATCACATGATCGAGATGGGACTGTCCACGCCGGAACGACAGGCGGGAATTTATTTTGCAGACAGTTTGGATGAGATTAAGCAGATTTTAGAAAAATAGTGTTAGAGAAAGTGAAATATGAAATTGCCAATTAAGAAAAAAGCATTGATTCAGACTGAGAAGCTTACACTAAAACCATACGAGATCAAGGATGTGGAGGCTCTGGCAGATCTGCTTATGAATCAGGAAATAGGAAAAACATTTATGGTGCCGGACTTTCAGACGAGGGATCAGGCGATTGCTTTGGCTGAAAAACTGGTAGCATTCAGTTGTATAGAAGATACCACACATTTGGAATACGGTATTTATCTAGTGCATTTCACTTTAAATAACAAACTATTTTAATCCACCTCCCGATTATGGTATAATTGAACTA
>CAVHWG010000099.1:0-14129 GCA_963639645.1 Firmicutes bacterium TM09-10
AAAGCTCTCGATCCACTCATCGTACTCGGACTGCTTATCATATCCGCCGCCGATCAGAAGGGTCGGACGGTTCATCGCACGGATTCCCTGGATCGCGGCATCCGGATTTGTTCCCTTGGAATCATTGTAGAACTTGACACCACGCTTCTCGGTCACATACTCGATTCTGTGCTCGACTGCCTGGAATCGCTTTAATACTTCCACGATTTTCTCCATCGGTACACCGAAGTTTACGCTCATCGCGCAGGCCGCCATCACATTCTCATAATTGTGGCGTCCGAGAAGATTCAGCTCATTCACATTGATCACATGCTCCGTCTGTCCGTCATGTGCATAGAAGATATCCTCCCCCTCGAGATAGAAACCTTCCTCAAGCTTTCTGTGGCTGCTGAAATAAACCACTTTCGCAGGTGCTTTCTTACCGAACGCACGAAGTACTTCATCCTCATAGTTTAAAACACAGACCTGATCCTTCGTCTGATTCTTGGTGATGGATTCCTTTGTCTCAATATAGCATTCCATCGTGTGATGACGGTTCAGGTGATCCGGTGTAATATTTAAGATCGCCGATACCTCCGGCTCGAACGCATGTGTTGTCTCAAGCTGGAAACTGCTGATCTCCGCAACCGTCACGGTATCCTCCGTCATGGTTGCCGCCTCGGATGTATATGGGATTCCGATATTGCCCACAACTCGGACATCGTCGAAATAGTTTTTCATGATCTCGCCGGTCAAAGCGGTCGTTGTTGTCTTTCCGTTGGTTCCTGTGATCGCGATCAGTCTTCCTTTGCCGAAGTAATACGCAAGCTCGATCTCGCCCCAGATAGCTACATTCTGTGCGCGAAGACGCTCCACCATCGGAAGATCGGTCGGAACTCCCGGGCTCAACACAGCCACACCAAACTCATGCATCTGTTCCTCTGTCAGTTCCCCGAGGATCATCGGTACATCTTTTAACGCCGGTGCCTTCTCATGGAACTTATCCAGATCCAGTTCCCTGTTAGCATCAAACAAAACTGTATCAATGTTTTTCTCAAGAAGCAGCTCAGCAGCTGCGATTCCACTGATTCCGGTACCTACGACCAGAACCTTACTCTCTTCTATCTTCATGTCTTGTTCCTCCGTTGTTATAGAAAATGCATACTGTATTTAAGTATACGTTATTCGCTACTGTAATTCAAGGTAAGGCAGAATGTTTTCAAATATTTCCTTGGCCACCGGCGCCGCGATCGTGCCGCCGTAATACACGCCGGACGGATTTCTTATGATCACGAGCACCAGTACCTGCGGATCATCCGCCGGTGCAAATCCCAAAAATGAGGAAATATAGCGATTCGCGGATCGTGGCAGAGTCTGCGAGGTCGCAGTCTTGCCGCCGATACGGTATCCCTCGATTGCGGCTTTGTTTCCTCCGCCCTCCGAGACGACTTTTTCAAGCAGATAACGCATTTTCTCCGAAGTCTCGGCACTGCAGATTGTTGTCGGATTCTCATATTCAAACTTCTCGATGCAGTTGCCCGCGGCATCCTCCACCTGTACGCCAAAATGCGGTGTCACCCGGTACCCTCCATTGATAATAGAAGAAACCGTTGTTGCAAGCTGGATCGGCGTGATCTGAAACGACTGTCCGAACGAGATCGTTGCAAGCTCCACAAGTCCGATATTTTCCCTCTTGTGCATGATCGTCGATGCCTCGCCCGGCAGATCGATGTGTGTCTTCTCCAGAAGACCGAACTGCTTAAAATAATCACAGAACCGGTCCGCGCCGATGCGAAGTCCCACGTTGATAAACACCGGATTACAGGAATTTTCGATGCCCTCCACGAAACTCTCCGCCCCGTGTCCGGTCGTCTTATGGCAGCGGATTCTGCGATCCTCCACCACGATATATCCCGGACAGTGGAACCGGTCTTCCAAAGACACCACACCTTCCTCTAAGGCGGCCGCGCTCGTAATGATCTTATACGTCGATCCCGGTTCATAAGTATCGTTGATGCAATGGTTTCGCCACATCTGATTCAGGTAATACTGTTCCTCGTCCGTTCCTGCATACTCGCTGTACGGCTCAGTCAGCACAAACGGCTCATTGAGGTTGAATTCCGGGTAATCGACCATCGCCAGCATCTCGCCATTCTGCGGGTTCATCACAAGGATGCTGACCGAATCTGCCTCCTTCTGAATGTATGCTTTCTCCGCAGCCTGTTCTGCAAAAAGCTGGATATTGGAGTCGAGCGACAAGCGCAGATTCTTTCCCTCCACCGGTTCGATGCGCTCCTCCCCGATGTTGTCAACTTCCACGCCGCGAGCGTCCGTCGTCGTCAGGATCGTTCCGTTTGTTCCCTGCAGATATTCGTCGTACACGGTCTCAAGTCCGATGATTCCCTGATTGTCGCCGCCGGTGAAACCAAGTACTTTTGAGGCGAGATCATCATAAGGATACTCCCGCTTATAGTCCTCATCCACCTTTACTCCGGTATAGCCATAAGACAGGATCCGGTTGCCCGTCTCCTTGTCCACGTTGCTTTTGATGCGCTCGATCGACGAATATTTCTCGACGCGTTTGCGCACGCGCTCTTCGGGCAGATCCAGCTCCTTGACGAGCATTGCGATCACAGCCTCTGGATCCTTGATCTGATTGTGGATCACGGATATGGTACAGACCGACCGGTTGCCCGCGAGCACCACACCGTTGGCATCGAGGATCTTCCCCCGCGCCGCCTTGATCTGACGTTCCCGCTGTTGCAGATCCGTCGCAAGCCTGGAGTAATAATCTCCGCGAAAGATCATAAGATATACTAATCGTCCAAGCAACACGACAGCTGCGATCAGCACGACCAGCCCGATGACGCAGATTTTTCTGCGGTGATAGGTCTTGTTGCGTTCCACGGCACATTCCCGCCACTGTTTTTTCCTTATAGATATATGAAGGGGCGGATGCCATTAGAACACCCGCCGCTTATCCCTTTTGTTATTCATTTGTATCGTTTTCGCCTTTTTTCTTGACCGGCTTATGCTCTCCGGTGTACTGGGCGTTCTCTCCCGTCACATCAAGACCTTCGTTCTTGCCGGTAAGCTCCTCATCTGGATAGATGTTCATATACGGAAGTACTTCCTCCAAAATCTCGCGAACGATATTCTGTGCGAAATAACTGTGTGACTGGTCCGCAACGTTCGGCTCGTTTACCACACAATAGATCACGAGCTGTGGATCATCATACGGCGCAAATCCCATAAATGATACAAGATACTTACGGTCCGTACGCGGAATCTTCTGCGCGGTTCCGGTCTTACCTCCCATGGAATAGCCGTCCACCTTGGCCGTTCCTGCGGTACCCTCGGATACGACATCATACAGATAATTGCGAATCTTATTGCTCGTGCTCTCCGAAACCGTCTGCTTGACCGCCTTCGGTTCGATCGTCGACACCGTGTTGCCCGATGTATCCGTAATCTTGGTCACAAGATGCGGCTGATAGTAGGTTCCGCCATTGATCAGTGAGCAGAAAGCGCTTGCCATCTGGATCATCGTGCAGTTATAGTTCTGTCCGAACGCGTTCGTCGCCAGATCGATCGTTTTCATACTGTCCTCAGTATAGACAAGCGAGGACGTATTTGCCTCACCCGGCAGATCCACACCGGACTTCTGTCCGAATCCGAAGATCGACTGATACTCCAGGAAATTCGTTTTTCCGATCTTGTACGACATCTGCATTAACGCATCGTTACACGAATCCATAAGTGCCTTTCGAATTGTCTCGACACCATGTCCGTTACGGTTGACACAATTGACTCTCTGTCCGTTGATCACTTCTGCTCCGTCACAGTTAAAAGTCATCTTGTCGTTGAGTTTTCCGGTCTCCAGTCCTGCAGCCACGGTAAAAGGCTTCTGCACAGATCCCGGCTCATAGGTTGCCGTCACGCAATAATTCTGCCAAAGGCTGTTGAGTACATTCATCGTGTCCTCATCGCTCATATTCTCGATTTCCGACTCCGAATACAGCGAACTCAGATCTCTCGGATTATTCAGATCAAATTCCGGATAGTCCGCCATCGCAAGAATCTCACCGTTCTGCGGATTCATAATGATGACTGCCGTATCCTCACTTCCGTCACCCTCATAATAGTTATCGCGGTATGCGTCGTTAAACTCTTTGATCTTCTCCTCAACGATCGACTGGATATTTGAATCGATCGAGATCACCAGATTGTTTCCATCCTGTGCCGGAATGACTGTTTTTTCAAAATTACTGTCGGAATTCAGATAACCGTACTCACGTCCGTTGACACCGTTTAGCGTATCATCGTAATAGTTCTCCAGTCCTGTCGTACCGACATTACCGGAAGAAGTAAATCCGATTACAGACGCCGCCAGTGAATTGTACGGATAGGTTCTCTGATATTCCTTTTCAAACCATACACCTTTGATGTTCGGATTGACTTTATTGCCTTTTTTGTCTGTCTTATCCTGAAGTTCCACAAATTTCTGAATCTCATCATACGGCAGCTTCTTGGCAAGCACGATGTACTTGCTGTCTTTCTTATCCTTGGCATAGGACCGAAGCTCACTCTCATTCAGGTCCGGGAAACACTGTACCAGAGCCTGAATCGTCGGCTCAATGTAATCTTCCTTGTACGTCATCTGTGAACAGTCTAAGATAACGTTATAGACAGCCACGCTGGTCGCAAGGACCGTTCCCGAGCTGTCCACAATATTGCCTCTCTGATATGGTATCGTCTTGCTGTCATACGACTGCATCGACAACACCTTTTTCTCATACTTGTCTCCGCTCGTGGACTCAATGTGTGTCAGCACACCGATCAGTCCGCAGAGTACCACCAGAAACAGGGAAAAAAGCACGATCAGTTTTCCCCGCATCGACCGGTTAAATTTCTTTACAGGTCTTCTTCTTTTTCTTGTTCTTGCCACTCTTTCGCTCCTACTGCTTCGGAATGTCACTGTACTGATCCATATAGTTGTTGTTCTCGATCGTGTAATAAACAACCTGATCTTCCGTCGGGTAATCCATTCCAAGCTTATTGATTGCAACATCCTTGACATGATTGAGATCAACAGATGTTGTTACACTCTTATAACGTGCATCGTTATCTGCACGAAGATCCGTCACCTGACTCTCAAGACTTGCGATGTTGCGCATACGGTTGGTGATCTGCGACTGCAGACCGACAAACGATACCGCTGCCATAGCGATCACAAGTACACCCGCGGTCAGAAACATCACGTAACCCAGGCTCATCTCCATCGCTCTCTGACGATTCCTGCGCGCCGCATTTCTCCGGTTCTTGCGATGCTTAACCTGCTCTAACTCCTCGCGGCTTCTTCGCTGAGGTCTGACCGGTGTATCCAGTTCACGGACAGTATTTCCATTTATGTAATAATTTCTAGTCATATTTGCATCCCTGCTTTCTTACTTAATCCGTCGCACGCTCGAAAACGCGAAGCTTCGCGCTCTTGGAGCGGCTGTTCTCTTCCAGTTCCTTCTCCGAAGGAAGTATCGGTTTTCTTGTTACAACATGTCCCTTTGACTTATTACCGCACACGCATACCGGGAAATTGCTCGGGCATGTGCATGGGTTCTCGTTCTTCTTAAAAGCGGATTTGACAATGCGATCCTCCAGTGAGTGGAACGTGATAATACAGAATCTTCCACCGTCACTCAATAGTTCGATCATGTCATCCAGATTGTCGCGAAGCACATCCAGTTCATGATTCAACTCGATGCGGATCGCCTGATAGGTTCTCTTCGACGGATGTCCTCCCGTCACCTGTACCTTCATCGGAATTGCGCCCTTAATGATAGCATTTAACTCACCGGTCGTCTCGATCGGCTTTATGTTTCTGGCATTTACAATATGCTTTGCAATATTCTTGGCGAAACGATCCTCCCCATAATCACGGATGATCCGAAACAGCTCCATCTCACTATAATCATTGACGATATCTCTCGCCGTCAGTGTCTGTCTGTCATCCATTCTCATATCAAGAGGAGCTTCTTCACTTCGATAGGTAAAACCACGCTCCGGTGTGTCCAGCTGAAAAGACGATACGCCCAGATCCAACAGGATTCCGTCTACCTTATTGATTCCCAAATCGTGAAGCACTTCCTTCATCTGTGCATAGTTGCTTCTGACAATGGTAACTTTATCCTTGTAATCCGCGAGTCTCTCACTTGCCGCTGCGATTGCATCCGCATCCTGATCGATTCCAATCAGTCGTCCGGTTGTAAGGCGCTTCGCAATCTCAAGAGAGTGTCCTGCTCCACCTAATGTGCCATCCACATAGATGCCGTCCGGACGGATATTCAATTGTTCAATTGTCTCATTCAGCATTACCGAATAATGCTTAAATTCCATATCGCGTCCTTTCCGCACTTATATTCCGATTCCCAGTTCGGCCATATGCTCTGCAATCTCATCCATATCATCAAAGTCACTGTTCTCCTGGTAGCGTTCCTTGCTCCAGATCTCAACTCGGCTGAATACACCAACCGATACGACTTCTTTATCAATTCCTGCGTATTCGCGGAGGTTTGCCGGAAGATTGATTCTTCCCTGCTTGTCCACTTCGCAGTTCGCCGCGCCTGCAAAAAAGAATCTCAAGAACTTTCTTGCATCTTTTGAGGTAAGTGGTTTCTCTCGAAGGCTTTCTTCGATGCGCTGCCATTCTTCATGTGAGTATACAAACAGACATCCATCCAGTCCCTTGGTCACAACGAACTCGTTGCCAAGCTGTTCTCTGAACTTCGAAGGTACGATCAATCTGCCCTTCGCATCGATGGAATGATTGTATTCACCCATGAACATGACGCGCTCACCTGCCTTTCTCTCTAAAATCCCGTGTGCCTCTTGATTTGCAGGTAAGTTCTCCACATTGTTATCAACTTATCCACCACTTCATACCACTCTATGGTATTTCGGCTCCACTTTCTACCACCTTGTTACCATAATACCCCCCAGAAGGGTAAAAATCAAGAATTTTTCATGGATTTTACGCTTTTTTTAAATAAGTCCAAGATGTTGTGGTTGGGTGATTTTGCAGCTACAAGACACGTTTTCCCATAAAAAAAGTGGAGGATATTCCCACATTTGGGTATATCCTCCACTTCATTGGATTTTATTTCTATTCAATTATGCCTCATTTGTGGGATTGTCCTCCACTTCGGCCTTCTTTGTGGCACGCACATGCCATACGATGATCCACACAACGGACACGATCACAAGAAGCGCCGCGAGTGCCATCGACACCGGATAACCGATGCCAGGGATCAGAAGCTGATCCGTGCGCAGCGATTCGATCCAGAATCGTCCGATTCCATAACCGGCAAGATACAAAAGGAACACCTCGCCGTCAAATTTCTTGTGTTTTGTAAACAGGATCAACAGGATCAGAAGCACCAGATTCCACATCGATTCGTACAGGAATGTCGGGTGCACCTGAATATACGAGATTCCGCCACTCTCCACCACATGCTCCATCAGTTCACTCGTCACATCCGAAGAACGCACGGCGGACAGCGGAAGCTGCATTGCAAAAAGTCCGTCGGTATAGCCGCCGAACGCCTCTCGGTTAAAGAAGTTGCCCCATCGTCCGATCACCTGTCCGAGCACAAGTCCGAGCCCTGCGGTGTCGCACAGCAGCCCCATGGAAAGCTTCTTCACTCTCGAAAATACAAAGGTTGTGAGGATCGCCGCGATCACACCGCCGTAGATGGCAAGTCCGCCCTGACGGATGTTAAAGATGCTGAGCAGATCGTCCTTGTAATAATCCCACCGGAACACGACATAATAGATTCTCGCACCGATCAGCGAGCAGATGATCGCCACGATTGCAAGATCATAGTAGGTGTCCGGCTTTTGTCCCGTTCGCTTCGCCATCCAGCAGGCTATCCCAAGTCCCGCCAGCATGCCGCATGCGATCACGATTCCGTAATATGCGATCGAGAAATTTCCGATCATGATATTCTTGCCCACATGATCCAAAAAGATACGCAGATGTGGAAAGTTAATGTTGTAATCCATAATTCATACTCCTTCTATTTTTCTTTTCCGAGTGTCCGGTATGTGCGGTAAAACAGGATCGAGGTTGTCGTCACTGCGATCACGTCCGCCACCGGCTCCGCGAGAAATACCGCCATCAGCTTATCCTCCATAAATGCCGGAAGAATATAGATCAGAGGGATCAGCAGAAGCACCTTACGCAATAAGGCAAGGAACACGGAAGTCTTCGCATTGCCGAGCGCGATAAATGTCTGCTGACAGGATATCTGCACACCGAAGATCAGCGATACTGCCATATAGATCCGTATTGCCCACTTCGTGAACGCGATCAGTTCCACCTGATCCGTAAAAATCAGAATAAACGCCTGCGGAAGAACCATGCAGACCAGCCAGATTGCTGCGGTAAATGCCACGCAAGATACCAAAAGAAGGCGGAATGTTTTCTTCACGCGATCCATCTTCTTCGCGCCATAATTAAATCCGATGATCGGCTGCGCGCCCTGTGTCAGTCCCTGGATCGGGAGCATCGACATCTGCATCACGGACGAGAGGATCGTCATCGCGCCGACCGCCACATCCCCGCCATATTTGAGAAGACTCGTGTTAAAGCAGATGTTGAGCACGCTCTCCGTAAACTGCATGATAAACGGAGCTGCACCGAGTGCGATACACGGTCCGACCGTTTTCGGACGAATCTTTAAATTTTCTTTTCGAATGCGAAGCGTTGTCTGCTTACCGAGCAGGAATCGTACGATCCACACACAGGAGACCCCCTGCGAGATGATCGTGGCAAGCGCCGCTCCGCGCACGCCCATATGTAATCCGAAGATAAAGATCGGGTCTAACACAATGTTGCACACCGCTCCGATCACGACTGTCAACATTCCGATCTTCGCAAATCCCTGTGCATTGATGAACGCATTCAGTCCGAGCGCAAGCTGCACGAAGATTGTTCCGACCGAATATATCTGCATGTATGCCCACGCATACGGCAGCGTGCTCTCGCTCGCGCCGAAAAGCAACAGGATCTTCGGCCCCCGGATCTGGCTGACCGCTGTCACAATGACTGCCACGATCACAAGCATCGATGTACAGTTTCCAAGGATCCTCTCCGCTTCTTCCTTATCGCCACGTCCCATCATGATCGATGCACGCGGCGCTCCACCCATACTCACCAGCACCGCAAATGCGGACACACACATGATAAAAGGCATCGTCACACCGAGTCCCGTCAACGCCACCGAACCAACCTTAGCAATATGTCCGATGTACATACGATCCACCAGATTGTATAACAGATTGATTACCTGCGCTAAGATAGCAGGAAGTGCCAGTTTAAAAAGCAGTCCTCCAATCCTATCCTCGCCAAGGTTTGCTTCTTTCTTTTCCTTCTGTCCCATATTCTACTCTTTCTATTTTCATACCAAACTTTCTCAATTTTAAATTCCCATAATGAGACTATTTTGTCACTTATAGCAAACGTTGTCAATATTTCAAGTGCTCCGGCATAAAAGAAAACAGACAGAAAGTCTTCACCTTTTCTGTCTGCTTTCCCTTTTCCTTCTACCGGATCCCGCCGACCGTCATCAGACGCATATTAGCAGTGGCACTCAAAGCTTCCGCACTCGGTCTCTCTGCAGGTGTCCGCATGTCCGCCTGCGATACCGATATGGCTTGCACAGCACTCTTTTTCACGGTTGAACTTGCACTCGGTCGCCTCACAGGAAACGTTCGTCTCCTTTGCCGGTTCTCCCATCTTGTTCGTTGCACATCCGCAGCCCTTCACTGCAAAGCTGCCGCAACAGGTCTCAGAAGGAGTCTTGGCCTGCATGCCTTCGACCGTAATATCCTCTCTTCTGCAACAGTTGTCCTCATTGTAAGAACAGTTTACAACATTACAATCCAGTTTTGTCATCACACATACCTCCTGAAAATATCTGGTTACTGATTTAATATGTGCAGTCTATCGAAAACTATTCTCATTAAAATCTTTTGTTTTTAGAACAAAGAGTCGCTGGCCGACTCTTTGCGCGCGCGAGCGGTATGCTTAGCATAAACTTCATATCCGCGAGCTGCGCATCCCCGCGGAGCGTTTTTGATTCATAGGAAGGAATTTCCTATGAATCTGAAAAAACATCCGAAGTCCCATCGACTCCGGATGCTTTCATAACGCTTTTCAAATTTATATGTACAACCGATTACAGGAAAATGTACTTGCAGATGAATAATACTGCGAGAATGTACATAAGTGGTGTGATCTTCTTGTGCTTGCCGCAAACAAGGTTGAGGATTACGTAAGAGATAACACCGATTGCGATACCTTCAGCGATGCTGTACATAAGCGGCATAGCGATCAGGCAAAGGTATGCAGGAATGGCTTCTGTAAGATCGTTGAAGTCTACCTTAACGATTGCAGATACCATAAGGAATCCTACGAAAATGAGTGCAGGAGCGGTAGCAAATCCAGGGATTGCTGTAAAGATCGGTGCAAAGAAGATTGCAAGCAGGAATAAGAAGCCTGTTACAACGGATGCAAGACCGGTTCTTGCGCCCGCGCCAACCCCTGCGGAACTCTCTACGAATGTTGTTGTAGTAGATGTACCGAAGATAGCACCTGCGGAAGTAGCAACGGCGTCAGCAAGGAGTGCCTGCTTAACATTCGGAAGCTGTCCTTTTTCATCAAGCATGCCTGCCTTGTCGGATACACCGATGAGTGTTCCGATGGTATCGAACATATCAACAAACAAGAATGAGAATAATACAACGATGAAATCGATGATATGGACACCGCTGAAATCAGCAGTAAAGCACTGTCCGAACGTATCTTTGATCGCTGTAAAATCCGTAATTCCAAGAGTCGGATATAACGAATAGTAGCCTGCATCCGGATCGATCACATAGATTCCGGTTGCCTGACAGATCATACCAAGAACCCATGTAGCGATAATACCGATCAGAATGGAAGCCTTCACGCCCTTTACATAAAGGATCGCAGTCAGCATCAGACCGATTAATGCAAGAACTGCACAGATACCTTCTGTGTGCCAGTTCTCTGTAAATTTAACATAAGATAACAGCGTAGAATCATTGTTTACAACAATATGACCGCCCTGTAAACCGATGAATGCGATAAACAGACCGATACCAGCTCCAACACCTTTCTTTAAGGTTGCCGGAATTGCGTTAAAGATTGCCTCACGTACGCTGGTCAGTGACAGGATGATGAAGATAATACCTTCAGCAAATACTGCCATCAAAGCAACTTTCCATGAGTAACCCATGTTACCACATACGGTATAGGCGAAATATGCATTCAGTCCCATACCAGGAGCCAGTGCAAACGGATAGTTTGCAAGAAGTGCCATCGCAAGTGTACCTACGAATGATGCAAGACAGGTTGCGATCAATACTGCAGTCGGATTCATTCCCGCTGCACCCAGCATGTTCGGGTTAACGGCCAGGATATACGCCATTGTCATGAATGTCGTAATACCGGCGATAACTTCTGTTCTCACGCTGGTGTTGTTCTCTTTGAGTTTGAACATTTTTTCTAACATTGTTCCCTCCATTTAATGATTAAATTTTTTATGTATGAACCCGAAGGACTCTACGCCACTCATCCCCGGGCAGATACCGTATCTTACTTGCTCTCCTCTTCGGTCTTAACTTCCTTGCGGATTGCTTTTGTATCAATTTCTTCACAGATTTGAGCGATAAACTCATCAAGCGGCTTAACTCCCTCATCGCCTGCGAAGCGGCTTCTTACGGAAACGGTTCCGTCCGTCTCCTCCTGCTGTCCGACAACGAGCATATATGGAAGCTTGTCAAGTCTTGCCTCACGGATCTTGTATCCGATCTTCTCAGCACGGCTGTCAACAGTTACATCGACATGTTTTTTCTTGAGTTCAGCAGCAACCTTGTTTGCGTAATCCATATACTTCTCAGAGATCGGAAGCACACGAACCTGCTCCGGACAGAGCCATGTAGGGAATTTACCTGCATAATGCTCAATCAGCCATGCCAGTGTACGCTCGTAACATCCCATGGATGTACGGTGGATGATCCAAGGCAGAACCTTCTCACCCTTCTCATCAATATAGTACATACCGAACTTCTCTGCACTTGCACAGTCAAGCTGGATGGTTACCATCGTGTCTTCCTTGCCATATACGTTCTTTGCCTGAATATCGATCTTCGGTCCGTAGAATGCGGCCTCTCCTTCAGCCTCTGTGAATGGAATGTGGTTCTCATTCATAACGTCACGCAGATACTGCTGTGTGCTGTTCCAGTACTCGTCATCGCCGAGGTACTTCTCTTTGTTGTTCGGGTCCCACTTGGACAAACGGTAAGTAACATCTCCGTCGATTCCGAGTGTCTTCATTACATAGTGGCACAGCTCGGTACATCTTGTCAGCTCTTCCTCTGCCTGATCCGGGCGAAGAATGATATGAGCCTCAGTGATCGTAAACTGTCTTACACGGGTAAGTCCGTGCATCTCACCGGAATCCTCGTTACGGAACAGAGTGGATGTCTCTGCCATACGATATGGAAGATCTCTGTAAGAATGCTGCTCGTTCATATAGACATAATACTGGAACGGACAGGTCATCGGACGCAAAGCCATGGTCTCCTTGTCGTCGGAATCCTTGTTTAAGATGAACATTCCGTCCATGTAATGATCCCAGTGTCCGGAGATCTTGTAGAGATCAGCCTTTGCCATCAGTGGTGTACGTGTTCTCACATAACCCCACTCGTTATCCTCAAGATCCTCCATCCAGCGCTGCAGCTTCATGATCATCTTGGTTCCCTTTGGTGTAAAAAGCGGAAGTCCCTGACCAATAACATCAACAGTTGTAAATAATCCCATCTCACGGCCGAGCTTGTTGTGGTCACGCATCTTTGCGTCCTCAAGCTTTGCAAGATGTTCCTTAAGTTCATCCTTCTTATTAAAAGCGGTACCGTAGATACGCTGTAAACGCGCCTTGTTGGAATCGCCTCTCCAGTATGCCATGGAGGAAGAGATCAGCTTGTAAGCCTTCACTCCCTTGGTGCTCATCAGATGCGGTCCTGCACACAGATCAACGAATCCTCCCTGATCATAGAAAGAAATCTCAGCGTCCTCCGGCAGATCCTCGATCAGCTCTACCTTGTACGGCTCGCCCTTCTCTTCCATAAACTTGATTGCCTCAGCTCTCGGAAGGGTAAATCTTGTGATCTCATGTCCTTCCTTGATGATCTTCTTCATCTCAGCCTCTAAGTTGTCAAGATCCTCTCTTGAGAACGGCTCTGCATCGAAATCATAATAGAAACCGTCATCAATTGCCGGTCCGATCGTAATCTTTGCATTCGGGAAAAGGCGTTTTACTGCCTCTGCTAAAATATGTGATGCGGTATGGCGAATAACGCGCAGACCTTCCGGATCGCTTGCGGTCACGATGTTAAGCTCGCAATCCTCGCTGATCTCGGTTCGAAGGTCAACGATCTCTCCGTTCACCTCTCCTGCACATGCCACACGTGCTAAACCTTCGCTAATGTCGGAAGCAATCTCATAAACCGTTTTGGCTTCCTGATACTCTTTGACTGATCCATCTTTTAATGTGATCTTCATAATGATTATCCTCCTTATCAAACAATCTTGGCGCATCAGTCTTGCGCCTGTATTCTGTCGTCCTGTCCGAGGATGCTTATAAATAGAAAATCCCCGGTATCAGACGATCCTGATACCGGGGACGATAAATTATCGCGGTTCCACCCCAGTTACCACACTTAAACCATGTGATCACTTCATTCGATGATAACGGAATCACCGGACCGGATTGGGGTCACTCAGAGTTGGTCTTCCGCAGGCTTCTCATCCGGATGCTTGCACCACTTCGCTTACGCAAAGGCATCCTTCTCTGTCATGTTTGGCTTACGTACTCTTCTCTTCAACGTTTTACTTTATGTTTTAACATAACTTATTATAAGCCCGTTATTGAGAAAATCAAGAGATTTTTTCAAAAATTAGCGTCCGCAGCAGAATTTGTACTTCTTACCGCTTCCGCATGGACACGGATCGTTACGTCCGACCTTCTTGCCGACGATCACAGTACCTGACTTCTTCTGCTCAAGAT
>CAVHWG010000100.1:0-11638 GCA_963639645.1 Firmicutes bacterium TM09-10
CAAATCTGATCACGCCAAACCCTAATTTAGAGAATTTTAATATTTTTGTTAGCACTTACACTTGACGAGTGCTAATTTGCGTGCTATAACAATCTCGTAAACAAGAAAACGTATTCCGTGATCGATAAAAGGATCGCGGATGTTTCATAATGTTAATGTTTCAAAAGCATTGGCAGCTATAAAAGGAGGGCGTGCTATGAACATTCAGAAATTTACACAGAAGTCCGTCGAGGCAATCAACGATTGTGAAAAGCTTGCCTACGATTACGGTAATCAGGAACTGGAACAGGAGCATCTGCTTGTTGCATTGCTGCAGCAGGAAGAAGGATTGATTCCGAAACTGATCGAAAAGATGGAAATTGACCTTACGCATTTTACGGAGAATGCGAAGAGTAAGCTGGCAGCCAGAGTGAAGGTGTCCGGCGGAGAACTCAGAGTTGGCAAGGATTTGAACAATGTTCTGATTCATGCGGAAGACGAGGCAAAGCATATGGGAGACGAATATGTTTCGGTTGAGCATCTGTTCTTATGCCTTTTGAAGTATCCGAATAAGGCGATGAAAGAACTGATCAAGGAGTACGGCCTGACAAGGGATCGTTTCCTGCAGGCGCTGTCAACGGTTCGAGGCAATCAGAGAGTTACATCTGATAATCCGGAAGCTACTTATGATACACTCGAGAAATATGGATATGATATGGTGGAGCGCGCAAGACAGCAGAAGCTTGATCCGGTCATCGGACGAGACGAGGAGATTCGTAATGTGGTTCGAATCCTCTCCCGTAAGACGAAGAACAATCCGGTGCTGATCGGTGAGCCGGGTGTCGGCAAGACGGCGGTTGTCGAAGGTTTGGCGCAGCGTATCGTGAAAGGCGATGTCCCGGAGGGATTAAAAGATAAGAAGCTTTTTGCATTGGATATGGGCGCACTGGTTGCAGGTGCGAAGTATCGTGGTGAGTTTGAGGAGCGTCTGAAAGCGGTGCTTGACGATGTTAAGAATTCGGACGGACAGATCATTCTCTTTATCGATGAGCTGCATACGATCGTCGGAGCAGGTAAGACGGATGGTGCGATGGATGCCGGTCAGCTGTTAAAGCCGATGCTTGCACGTGGCGAGCTGCACTGTGTCGGTGCAACAACCTTAAATGAGTATCGTGAGTACATTGAGAAGGATGCGGCGCTGGAGCGAAGATTCCAGCCGGTTATGGTCGATGAGCCGACGGTTGAGGACACCATTTCTATCCTGCGAGGTCTGAAGGATCGCTATGAGGTCTTCCACGGCGTTAAGATCACCGATTCCGCACTGGTTACGGCTGCAGTACTTTCGAACCGTTATATTTCGGATCGTTTCCTTCCGGACAAAGCAATCGACCTTGTCGATGAGGCCTGTGCGATGATCAAGACCGAGATCGATTCGATGCCGGCAGAACTCGATGAGTTAAACCGTAAAGTCATGCAGATGGAGATTGAGGAGACTGCGCTTAAGAAGGAGACGGATCGTCTCAGCCAGGAACGTCTTGCAAACTTACAGAAGGAACTTGCAGAACTGCGCGATGAGTTGAATACGAAGAAAGCACAGTGGAGCACCGAGAAGGATGCGGTCGATCGTGTCAGCCAGCTGCGTGAGAAGATTGAAAGTACCAAGAATGAGATGGCTCAGGCACAGCAGAATTATGATCTGAATAAGACTGCTGAGTTACAGTATGGTGTTCTTCCACAGTTGCAGAAGCAGCTGGAAGAGGAAGAAGAGAAACTTAAGACAAGAGATCTCTCCCTTGTGCATGAGAATGTCACCGATGAGGAAATCGCGAAAATTATCTCCCGCTGGACCGGAATCCCGGTTGCAAAGTTAAGCGAGAGCGAGCGTAATAAGACACTTCATCTGGATGAGGAACTGCATAAGAGAGTGGTCGGCCAGGATGACGGTGTGACCAAGGTAACCGAGGCAATCATCCGTTCCAAGGCCGGTATCAAGGACCCGACGAAGCCGATCGGATCGTTCCTGTTCCTCGGACCGACCGGTGTCGGCAAGACTGAACTTGCCAAGGCACTCGCTGCAAGTCTATTTGACGATGAGTCCAATATGGTGCGTCTTGATATGAGTGAGTACATGGAGAAATATTCCGTGTCCCGTCTGATCGGAGCGCCTCCAGGATATGTCGGATATGATGAGGGTGGTCAGCTGACCGAGGCAGTCCGCAGAAAGCCGTATTCCGTTGTCTTATTCGATGAGGTGGAGAAGGCGCATCCGGATGTCTTTAACGTACTGCTTCAGGTACTGGACGACGGACGTATCACCGATTCGCAGGGACGAACCGTGGATTTCAAGAACACGATCATTATTATGACTTCGAACCTTGGATCTGCCCAGCTTCTTGAAGGCATCGACGAGAACGGACACATTCAGCCGGAGTGCGAGGCTTCCGTTATGGAAGAACTGCAGGGACATTTCCGTCCGGAGTTTTTGAACCGACTCGATGAGATCATTATGTTTAAGCCGCTGACCAAGGACAACATCGGCAACATCATCAAGCTGATGATGAGTGATCTCAACAAACGTCTGGAGGATCGTGAGATCAGCGTTGCTCTGACACCGGAGGCAGAGAGTTTCGTGATCGAGCATGGTTACGATCCGATCTACGGTGCAAGACCGCTGAAGCGTTTCCTGCAAAAGCATGTGGAAACACTGTCCGCAAAACTCATTCTTGCGGATGAGGTTGCAGCGGGTGATACCATTGAGATCGGCGTGGCGGACGGCAAGCTCGAGGCACACGTGAAAAAAGCATAATTGCAATTGGAAATTTGTGACAGTATGACGGAAACAAGTGTATGCTTTTCGGTCATAATGTAGAAAAAAAACTTTTGTATTGTAAAGTGTCGAAGATTCATGTATTCTAGTAGAGATGAAATGAATTTTTCGACACTTTTTCTGTCATATAGAAAAGTGTTTTGGACCATATCAAATAAATATGGCTCCAAAATGCAAGATGAAAAAATAAATTATTCATTTTCGGCTTCGCAAGAGGTTAAAAAAGTGGGGATTGGAATGGATTTATTTGAGTATATGAGATCACAGAATATGGAGTCGGAAGCACCGCTTGCATCAAGGCTTCGTCCGACGACACTCGATGAGGTTGTCGGACAGCAGCACATTGTCGGCAAGGATAAGCTGTTGTATCGCGCAATCAAAGCCGACAAACTGAGTTCCATCATCTTTTACGGACCGCCGGGAACCGGCAAGACGACACTTGCCAAGGTGATCGCGCATACGACGAGTGCGGAATTTATGCAGATCAATGCGACATCCGCAGGCAAGAAAGATATGGAAGAAGTCATTACAGCGGCGAAGAACAATCAGGGAATGTACGGTAAGAAGACGATCCTTTTTATCGATGAGATCCACCGTTTCAACAAGGGACAGCAGGATTATCTGCTTCCGTTTGTGGAGGATGGAACGATCATCCTGATCGGTGCAACGACCGAAAATCCGTATTTTGAGGTGAACGGGGCTTTGCTCTCGCGATCCGTGATCTTTGAATTAAAGAAGTTATCAAAAGAAGATATCCGGACGCTTCTTGTCCGTGCGATCAGCGACAAGGAGAAAGGCATGGGTGCCTACAACGCAGACATCGACGAGGATGCACTCGAGTTTCTGGCAGACGTCAGCAACGGAGATGCCCGTGCGGCACTGACGGCATTGGAGCTCGGGGTACTGACGACGGACCGGAGCGAGGACGGAATCATTCATATTACGATCGATGTTGCGAGCGAATGCATTCAGAAGAGAGTGATCTCTTATGACAAAAGCGGGGATAATCACTACGATACGGTTTCCGCATTTATTAAAAGTATGAGAGGATCGGACCCGGATGCGGCAGTTTACTATCTGGCCAGAATGCTCTATGCGGGAGAGGATGTCAAATTTATCGCAAGGCGGATCATGATCCTTGCATCGGAGGATATCGGTAATGCCGACCCGATGGCTTTGAGCGTAGCGGTCTCCGCGGCGCAGGCGGTAGAGAGGATCGGAATGCCGGAAGCGCAGATCATACTGGCGCAGGCAGTCACTTATATGGCGAGCGCACCGAAGAGTAACGCGGCTGTGAATGCGATCAGCAAGGCGATGCATGTGGTCGGGCAGACGAAGACACCGTCGGTACCGGCGCATCTGCAGGATGCACATTATAAATCCGCAGAAAAGCTGGGACACGGACTAGGTTACAAATACGCGCACAATTACAAGAATCATTATGTCAAGCAGCAGTATCTTCCGGACGGACTGACCGATGAAGTCTTTTATGAGCCGTCGGAGAACGGATACGAAGCGACGATTCGGGAATATTACAGGAAGATACACGAAGATCCGGACGAGTAAGCATCCGGTGATGAACAGAAGACAGTAACACATGATTATATAAGTAAGTGGAATCAAAGGAGGAGCAACCATGAAATCTTATCAGGAGATGACAAGAGAGGAATTATTGCAGGAGAAGACACAGTTAGAGGCAGAATATTCCAAGATCAAGGATTTAGGTCTTGCATTGGATATGTCCAGAGGAAAGCCATCCGCAGAGCAGCTTGATCTGTCCATGGGCCTTTTGGATGCAGTGAATTCATCAACCGTTGTCAAGAGCGAGAACGGAACCGATCTGCGTAACTACGGTGGTCTTGATGGAATTCCGGAAGCTAAAAAACTGATCGGTGACATGGTTGGGGCAAAGCCTGAGAATGTGATCGTATACGGTAACTCAAGTCTGAATATTATGTATGATCAGGTTTCCCGTGCGGAAATCTTCGGAATCTGTGGAAACACACCTTGGAGCAAGCTGGATAAAGTGAAATTCTTATGTCCGGTTCCAGGATATGACCGTCATTTTGCAATCACAGAAGAATTCGGTATCGAGATGATCAACATTCCGATGACCGAGGACGGACCGGATATGGATCTGGTTGAAAAATACGTAAACAACGATGAGGCAGTTAAGGGAATCTGGTGTGTTCCGAAATATTCAAACCCACAGGGCATTGTTTACTCGGACGAGACGGTACGTCGCTTTGCAAACTTAAAGCCGGCTGCTGCCGATTTCAGAATCTTTTGGGACAATGCGTATGTGGTACATCATCTGTATGAGGATAAGCAGGCTGAGATCTTAAACATTCTTGACGAGTGTGAAAAAGCCGGAAATCCGGATATCGTATTCCAGTTTTGTTCAACCAGTAAGGTAAGCTTCCCGGGTGCCGGCATCGCTGCCATCTCCGCATCCGATGCAAATATTGCGGATATTAAAAAGCGCCTGACCATCCAGACGATTGGTCATGATAAGATCAACCAGCTGCGTCATGTCGCATTTTTCAAGGACATTGACGGAATCCGTGCGCATATGATGAAGCAGGCAGCCATCATTCGTCCGAAGTTTGAAAAGGTCGAGAACTTGTTAAACGAGGAGATCGCACCGCGCGGAATCGGAAGCTGGGTTACACCTCTCGGTGGATATTTCTTTGGATTTGAAGCATTGGAGGGCTGCGCAAAGCAGATCGTTGCAAAATGTAAAGAGGCTGGTGTTGTCATGACGGGAGCAGGCTCACCGTATCCATACAAGAATGACCCGAAGGATTCGATCATCCGTATTGCACCAACCTATCCTTCACTGGAGGAGTTAAGCGAAGCTGCAAAGGTTTTTGTAACAGTTGTCCGTCTTGTCAGCGTCGAAAAATTGCTTGAAAAGTAAAAAATTGTACAAATTTACAGAAAAATGCGGTTCCCAAAGAGTTTTTTCTTTACGTATCGCCGTCGGTTTGCTATAATTTAACTATTGAATAACGTGTAATTTGCACAAAATACGTGGAATATATGCGCGTGAAATAATAGGAGGTACGTTATGGGGCTCTTTGGTAAGAATTCAAAAGCTGAGGAAGCAGCAAAAAAAGAACAACAGGAGATTCAGGAACTTCTTGCAGCCGTTATGCAGAATGCCCAGAATCTTGCAGAATCGATTGATCAGGTAAGTGAGAAGTTACATTCCGCAACCGACAGTTCGGTAGCGATTTCATCCGGAATGCAGCAGTTTTCAGCTACGATTCAGGAGATTACATCAAACATTACGGAAGTATCCAATGTTATGAATGACATGGAGAATTCCTTTAAGTCTATGAACGAGGAGGCACAGGAAGGTGCCGATTATGCACAGAACAGTAACAACAGTGCATATGATATCATGAAGAAATCCGAGGCTGAGAAGAGTGAAGTCGAGGAGCGCGTGGATGAAGTTGAGCGTGTACTTCTTGAGAAGATCGAGCAGTCCAAAGAGGCAGAGAAGATTATGGCTCTTACTGCCGATATTCTTGAGATCGCAGATCAGACAAACTTACTTGCGCTGAATGCATCCATCGAGGCAGCCCGTGCCGGTGAGGCAGGAAGAGGATTCGCTGTCGTAGCAGATGAGATTACAAAGCTTGCAGCAAGTTCCAGCGCTACTGCCAGCCAGATCAAAGAGATTTCCAATACTGTTATTACCGCTGTCAGTGATCTTGCCAATGAGGCAAACAATGTAGTTACTTTTATGAAGGAACGCACGATTGGCAGTTATACCGAGTTGGTTGAAGTCGGACGTAAGTATCAGGGCGATTCCAAGATCATGTTCGACAAGATGCAGGATTTCGCACAGGTATCCGCAGGACTGCTTGCACAGGTTGAGGATTCCAATAAGTCTGTTGAGGCCATCAGCCATGCCGCACAGGAAGCCGGCAACGGTGTTGTTGATCTTGCAGATAATGTAACGATGATCTCTGACAATATGGCAGTCATTCAGGAGAATAACGACAAGAATGATCGCTATGCAGATGAGCTGATCGCTAAGCTTCAGGACAAAGTTCAGTAAAATATTTTTCTGAGACAAACAGGTATGATTAAGGTGTTCCTCGCAGGAGGAGCACCTTTTTTTTAAAAAGGTATTTACAAATCTCAAAATTTATGTATTATATAAATTATCTTTTTTCGAACAGATGGCAGTCACAGAAGAGGTCTGCCTATATGATCTATGGTGTGGCATTCTGCCACGAATGATCCCAACTGATTTTTATAATTGAATAAATACAACGTAGAACAATTATTTTGCGCTTTTTGCGTGTAAACAGAAAGGAAAATAGAGTATGAAGGAAATTTTTCAGGAGTATGGCGGTGTATTGATTACGGTTGTGGCGATCCTTGCGGTTATTCTGGTCGTTGTCGCCGTTGTTGGTAAGGATGCGAGCGGTCCGATCGGTTCGGCGTTCTCAAATCTGATCAGCTATTTTATCAAGCAGGCGAGCTCCAATGGCGGTTTCTCCGTGACACCTTAAGGAGAGACGATGGAACTTGGAAAAGAATATTTTGGACCGTTCTGGAAGTTTATAACGAATGATGAGATTACGGACATCGATTATAACGGGCGGGAAGTGTGGCTGACCAATATCTACAATGAGCGGTACCGGGTGCCGCCTGCGTACGTAAAAGAAAATTTTTCAGTGGCATTTGTGGAACAGTTTACACAGAGGATCGCCAATGTTGTCAGTCGCCAGTTTAACAAACGCTATCCGGAGCTGGAGGCGGAGACCAGCGAGCTTCGCGTGACGATCGTGCATGAATCGGTTGCCAGATCCGGAAGGAGTATCAGTATCCGAAAGACTCCGCCCGTCATCCGTCTGTCGGCGGAGACAGCGATTCGTGAGAAATTCTGCGATGAGCGGATTCTGGCGCTTCTCATTAACTGTGTGCAAAGCAAGATGAATCTGATCTTCTGCGGGATGCCGGGAATCGGTAAGACGGAGTGCATCAAGTTTTTCTCGCAGTACATTCCGGGGAATGAGCGTGTGATCACAATTGAGGACACGATGGAGATTCGGTATTCGGTCACGAATCCGGGAAAGGATTGCATCGAGATGCGCGTGAGTGAAATCTTTGATTATGAGGATGCAATCAAGGCGAGTCTCCGCTTGAATCCGAAATGGATCATGCTCTCTGAGGCGAGGTCAAAGGAAGTGAAGTATTTACTGCAGAGCTGGTCAACCGGTGTCTGCGGGATGACGACATTGCACACGGATGATGTACATAATATTCCGGATCGTATACTGAACATGCTGGAGAGCCGCGTTGATGCGGATCGACTGGAAAACGATATCTATCAGGCGCTGGATGTCGGCATACTGCTCCGGAAACGTAAGAACGAGAAAAATGAAATTTACCGATACATTGATCAGGTATGCTTTTTTCTGCGGGAAAAAGGCGATAACCGGATTGTGATGGCGGTAAAGGATGGTTCGCTGTGCGAGGTGTCTCTGCCGGAGCAGATGCTGACGCGATTTCATCGTGCATCGATCGAAGATCCGTTTGCCTGTGCAATGCCGGTGACCAAGGAGGTGGTAAGCCTATGATCTATGCTGCAGTGTTTGTCGGTATGTATACGCTGCACCTGATGCTTCGGATGCACTGGGTGACGACGGCTGTAATTACAGCATATGTGCTTGTACGCGTGCGTGCGCATCGCCGATGGTACCGTGAGGCACAGGAGCAGGAACTTCGCTTCGGCGAGGCCGCAGATTATCTGGACACCGTGCTATACGCTTTCCTGAAGGAGGGGAAAGTCGAGAGTGCACTTGTGGATACACAGGCGGCGTTGGTGGACGGACCGATGCGGGAGGTGGTCGGTGATGCGGTCGACCATATCCATATGACGTTTGATGATACGGATGCCATGGCAGATGCATTAAAGCGGATCGAGATACAGTATCCGTGCCGCAGGCTCAAAGTGGTGCACGATTTCATTCTACATGTGGAAAATTATGGTGGAGATGCAACAAAACCGGTAGAACTTCTTCTTTCGGATAAGAATCGATGGCAGAAATGTATTCAGATGGAGCAGAAATCAAGGCGGAAAATGTTTGCGGATATTGTGATGTCGATCGTTGCCTCATTGATCATTTGCAGTATTATCCTCTATCTTCCGGTCATGGATATGGATATCAGCACGAATGTGATCTCACAGGTTCTGACAGCGGTTGTTCTGGTTCTGGATGACCGGATCTTAGGTCGTGCGCAAAGATTTCTGGCAGTGGACTGGCTGACCCTTGATCTGGAGGATGAGAGGCAGGAGGGCGAGCGGATGAAACGCTTTCTGGAATATGACAGGAGAAAAGATATCCGTCTGTCCTGCATCCTTGCAACCGCGGGAATTGCGCTTACGATCGCCGGTTTTGCAGTCTTAAAGAATCAGGCACTGTGTGCCGCAGCGATGATCATGACGCTGATCCTTGCGAATCAGCACCGGATTGGCAGACGTCTTTCCGTCAAAAACTTAAAGAAAAGCATTCAGAGAGCTTTCCCGGGGTGGCTGATGGACATTATCCTGCTTTTGCAGAGTGAGAATGTACAGGTTGCATTTGAGAAATCGAAAGAACATGTCCCGGCGGTTTTGGCACATGAAGTGGAAGTTCTGGTTGACCGGATCGGGATGGAACCGGAATCTGCGGATCCGTACCATCGCTTTTTTCAGGAGTTTCAGATTCCGGAAGTCCATTCTGCAATGAGTATGCTCTATTCGATCTCGATGGGAAGCAGCAACCGGGCGGATCGGCAGATCAGTGAACTGATCGAGCGAAATCTGGCCATGCTTGATGCGGCGGAGAAGGAGCGGCTTGCCAATTTGAGCAGCGGCATGTATCTGCTGTTTCTGGCGCCGGTTGTGACCGCATCCTTAAAGCTGGTGACGGATATGGCAATCTTTATGCTTTCATTCCTGATGAATGGGAATCTGACGATTATGGGATGATATGGCGGTAAGGAGGACAAAAAACATGAGTCAGATAGTAAAAGCATTTCTGGGGGTGTTTTTGACACTTTTTATGGCGGTTGTGGCGATGGGGGTGATGACAACGTACATGGAAGTGATGAATGCGCAGGATATGCAGGCGAGGATCGTGGACGAGCTGGAAAACAGTAACTTTAATGCCTCGGTCATGGGCTCCTGTTTTGAGCAGTGTGTGGGCGCCGGATATGAGCTGGCTGTCACGATTTACGGAGAGGAAGGCGCTGTGGCTGCAATCCATTCGAAGTCGGAGGTGCCGGCCGTGATAGAGGCGGTCTCTATGGCAAAGGTGGAATTACGATTCCCGATGAAAAGTGCATTCCTCGGTATTGACCAGTCGCGCACATTTGTGGGATATGCAAGATAGGAGACAGTATGAGAGAAATCATGGAAGAATACGGAATCAGTGTGGTGATGCTTGTTATGGGTGTGGCAATCCTTGCAGGACTGGCACAGGTGCTGAGTCTGATCGGGGCATGAAACATTGAAAACAGGCAGAAGCTATGGAAAATGTGGGAAACCAACAGGAAGGAGAGGTTGAATGAAAGAGATTATCAACGAATATGGAGGTATGTTTGTCTCGGTAACGGGAATGGTATTGTTTTTAGGATCGACGAGCACGGTTCTGCTGGCAAAAGGCGGTATTTTGATGCAGATGATACAGGCATGGATGAACGGAGGTGTGTAGTATGAAAGAGATTATGATGCAATACGGACACAGTGTGATCGCAGCAGTGATCGCAATCCTGCTGTTGGTAATCATCTGTGGCACGGCAGGGGATAAAAGTGCCGGTATTTATGCAAAAACAGGACAGATTGTAAAGGAATCTTCGCTGATAACTGCGGGAAGTGCTGAGTTTGAGCGGTATTGGAGGCTTCGATGAAAAATATTGTCCTTGGAATGGTCGGTGCGGCAGTTGCAATCTATCTGTTGGTTTTCTGCCTGAGTGTGTACAGCATCTCGGCACGAAAGAATGAGATGGAGAATTGCATGTCTCAGGTGCTGGAGCAAAATCTGCTGTATTATTACGGAGGAACTTACAGCGATGAACTGGTTAAAAAAGCTGTAACGGATGATCTTGGCACAAGACTGCAGGCTGATTCAAAGATCGTGATCGATGTGCATACCTGCGATATGAAACAGGGTATTCTTGCGGTGGTTGTCCGTGAGGAATTTTATCTTCCGGTCGGAACAAGTAAGACGATCACCTGTGCCAAGACGGTGATCGCGGAGGAAGAGGTTCGGGAGGAAGAAGTTACGGAGGATGGAACGGCGCAGCAGCAGGAGACGATATGAGGAAAAAAGAAAATCAAAAAGACACCAGCGCATCCATGCGATTTACATGGCGGGCCATAATTGTCATTATGATCGCAGTGGCGTTTGCAGCAATTTTTCTGTTGGTTGGGGTGGGTGTGGCGAAAAATACATCTAAGACCGAGGCAAACACAGAAAATAGTAAAATGCAGGAAATATCAGATATTGAACATAGTTCAAAACAAAAAACAGATCTGGAATCCGGGCGATGGATCTATCAGGGAAGCCACACGGGGACATCTTTGAAGCAGGAGGACGCACAGTATTTGGAAGCTTCCGTAAAGAAGTGGATACAGGGGACGCTGACGGATGAAGAACTTACGGAATGGATCACGCAGCGCATAAGAAACCTGGAACTGCCGTTGCAGACGGTCGGGGTGATGAGTCGGCAGCGATGCATGTTTGAAAATGAGAATGCAACTCCGGATTATGAGACTCAGCTCAAGGCGTCCGATGCCATCTATACGTTCATCGGTATGTATACGGA
>CAVHWG010000100.1:11816-17515 GCA_963639645.1 Firmicutes bacterium TM09-10
CTGTATACGGAGGATGAGGTAGACGAGGAGGAAAATCTGATCTGTTATTATTGGGAAGCGGGGGCAAGATGAAAAAAGGAAAAATGAAAAGAAAGCTGCTACACTGGGCACTGGTATGCGCGCTGTTTATCGGAACGCTCGGTGTAGCGGCGCAACCGGTGCAGGCAAGTCCGTGGGACAATGCCTACGCATATTATAATACATACGGCAATTCTGTTGTGTTCTGTCCGGTTACGTCAACGGATGGTCTGATCTACTACGGAACGAAAGCAAAGAAGGCAACATCCAACACAACATTTCGCACGCTTGGATGGAAGGTGACGATCCGAAATCTGAACGGAAGCACGTTGCAGACGTTATACCTGAAACTCGGCGGGGCTTATATGTTTCAGTCGGATTGCACTTCGGTGGGACAGTACGAATATAATCAATATTGCGTGCCGCTTTTCCGGCTGAAATCACGAATGAACACGAAAGCAACAAAAGCAATGCAGAATGGAAATGCAACCATTCGGCTGGATGCCTGTATGACCGTTGCAAAAAAAGGAAAAGCCCAAGGCAGCATGAATGATAACGGACCGGTATCCGGTAAAGTGTATACGGATTACAGCGGAATCGCCGGCGCTGCAAACTGGAGCAGCGCAGCGCGGCAGTCATTGTACAGTTATTTTGACAAGTATGTGGAGGGATTGTTCTATCAGGTGGATGTGATTGCAGGAGAGGGCGTTAAATCGGTAGAGGGATCCGGATTATACTGCTATGGGACTTATATTGAAATTAAGGCGCAGGAGGCCGAAGGATACGATTTTACGAACTGGTGCGGACTGGTAAGCAGCGGACAGAAATATACCTGTCTTACGGTCAATCAAAACGGTGTGTGCATTGCATATGGAACACCGAAGACCTTGCGTATTTATTTTCATCGCAATCAGTCCGCGCAGGATAATGCGGTCGATTGTCAGATTATGCGTTATCATGCAAGCGGAGCCAATCTGGAATACTGTCCGTGGAAAAAGAATGATAAACAGGCGTTAGGCTGGGCATTGTCTCCAAACGCCAAGAAAGCAAAATATCAGCTCGGACAGCATGTCACGGCGAAGTGGATCAACCGGAATGTCCCGGAATTACATTTATATGCAGTGTGGGAGGATTCCGATCCTGATCCGGACCCGGATCCAACACCGCCCGGGCCGACACCGCCTGGGCCAACACCACCGGATTCTACTCAGGAAGATCCGACATCGCCGGAGCCTACGCCATCGACACCGACTGAAGACAAAGGAGATAGCGGGAATAAAAAAACGACAACCACCACGAAGGTTCGTTGTCGCTTTATCAGCAGTAAATATTTTGAAGATGAATATGAAAATCTGGTTCCACAGGAGAAAGGCGGCTTAGAGGCGGATTCTGTGTGGGCAACGGATAGCGTCCGTCGGCAGATTCTTCGTTACGCATTGCGTAAGGTTTAAACGATCATCAGGATAAAATTTACTTCTCCAGGGAGAGTTCCGGATCCGGGAGCTTGATATATACGCGCTCGATCCGGTTCTTATCCATGCGGTCGATTTTGATCAGAACATTGTCATCGGTGATCGCAATCTCGTTTTTCTCAGGAAGATGTCCGAGAAGCCCGAGGCAGTAACCGCCGATCGTGTCGTAATCATCGGATTCGAAATTATGTCCCAACGCATCACTGACATCATCCAGATTGGCGGAACCGAGTACATAGAACTCACGCTCGTTGATCGGGGTAATGTCATCCACTTCATCCTCATCGTACTCGTCACGGATCTCACCGACGATCTCTTCGAGAAGGTCTTCGAGTGTGATCAGTCCGGCCGTCACGCCGTACTCGTCAAGTACGATCGCAAGGGAGATGGAGGATTTGCGCATCTCGAGAAACAGATCTGCAGTGTTTTTATGCTCGTATGTAAAATACGGATCACGGAGCATGGAACGAACCGAGAAATTCGCATCATCTTTTTCGAGGAGAAAATCCTTCATATTGATGATACCGATGACATTGTCGGTTGTATCTTCGTATACCGGAAGTCGTGTGAACATGTCTTCGCGGAAGACATCAAGGACTTCCTGATAGGTGGCATTCACTTGAACGAATGTCATATCGATACGCGGTACCATGATCTCTTTGGCTTCCGCATCGCCAAAGTCGAAGAGATTGTGGATCATGTTGCGTTCCTCGTTCTCAATGACACCGGTTTCCTGACCGACATCCACAATGGTTCGAAGTTCTTCTTCTGTCATCTGCTGGGCGGCATCCTTTGGGTTGATACGCAGCAGAAAAAGAAGTCCCATCGACAGCTTGTTGATGATGAAAATCACCGGTGTCAGAATTTTTATCAGAAATTCGATGATTCCGGCAATTGCTAAAGCAATCGGGTCTGCCTTGATGGTTGCGAGCGTCTTAGGTGTTACTTCGCCGAAGATCAAAATAAGGAAGGTGAGGATACCGGTTGCAATACCGGCACCGACACTTCCGAAATATTTGATCGCGAGGGAAGTGGCAAGTGAAGATGCTGACAGATTGACGATATTATTGCCAATCAGGATGGCGGAAAGCATCTTTCCGGAATCTCCTGTAACGCGCAGAACCCTGTCTGCTCGTTTATCTCCGGATTCAGACAGGGTACGCATGCGTATTTTATTGACGGTGATAAGGGCTGTCTCTGACGATGAAAAGAACGCAGAGAGCAGCAGTAAAAGTATTAAAATAATAAGTTGTACTATGTCACCAGGGGTCAAAAAATTCACCTCATACTGAAATATTTAAAATGTGTAACGGCATACACCGTTACACGTTTCTTTGCTACAAAACATCTTCTAGTGATCGTCGGAACTATAGTTCGGAGCCTCTTTGGTGATATGGATATCATGTGGATGGCTCTCACGAAGAGATGCTGCGGATATTTTAACAAATTTTCCGTTCTCTTTCAAGGTCTCGATATCCGGGCAGCCACAGTAACCCATACCGGAACGGATACCACCGATCAACTGGAATACGGTATCTTCAAGTGTTCCCTTGTAAGCAACACGGCCTTCGACTCCTTCCGGAACGAGCTTCTTGGCACCTTCCTGGAAGTAACGATCCTTGCTTCCGTTCTCCATGGCAGCGATAGATCCCATACCACGGTATACCTTGTATTTTCTACCCTGGAATAATTCGAATGTTCCAGGAGCTTCGTCACAACCTGCAAACATGGAGCCCATCATACATACGTTAGCTCCGGCAGCAAGTGCCTTGGTCATATCTCCGGAGTATTTGATACCGCCGTCTGCGATAACCGGAATGCCATATTCCTTAGCAACTTCGTAACAATTCATGATTGCGGAGATCTGTGGAACACCGATACCGGCAACGATACGGGTTGTACAGATGGAACCAGGTCCGATACCTACCTTGACAGCGTCAGCACCGGCCTCAATGAGTGCCTTTGCAGCTGCACCGGTAGCAATGTTACCAGCGATAACCTGTAAATCAGGGTAAGCAGATTTAATCTTCTTGACTGCCTCTAAGATATTCTTGGAATGTCCGTGTGCAGAGTCAACGACGACAACGTCAACGTGAGCTTTTACTAATGCATCGACACGCTCCATCATGTTGCCTGTAATACCGACACCGGCACCACAGAGAAGACGTCCCTGCTCATCCTTAGCAGAGAGTGGATACTTGATCTGCTTCTCGATATCTTTAATTGTAATTAATCCCTTGAGATTGAAATCCTTATCTACGATCGGGAGTTTCTCTTTTCTTGCTTTTGCAAGAATACTCTTGGCTTCTTCTAATGTGATTCCTTCCGGAGCGGTGATCAGTCCCTCGGAAGTCATGGACTCGCTGATCTTCTTGGTGAAATCGGTCTCAAACTTTAAGTCACGGTTTGTGATGATTCCTACAAGACGTCCGTTCTCTGTGATCGGAACACCGGAGATGCGGAACTTCGCCATCAGGTTGTCAGCATCCTGTAATGTATGATCCGGAGATAAGAAAAATGGATCAGTAATAACACCGTTCTCAGAACGCTTTACCTTATCGACCTCTTCTGCCTGTGCCTCGATTGACATATTCTTGTGGATGATACCGATACCACCCTGTCTTGCCATTGCAATTGCCATCTTGGATTCTGTGACTGTGTCCATTGCAGCACTCATCATAGGAATGTTCAGCACGATCTTCTTGGTAAGGTGTGTTGTAAGATTGATCATGTTCGGAGTTACCTCAGAATACTGAGGTACCAGAAGAACGTCATCAAATGTAATTCCTTCGCCGATAATAGTACCCATTTTCTAATTTCCTCACTTTCTTCTTTTTTGTAAACTCAAACTTTTTAGAATAATTGTATATACAATAGCAAAATAATGTGGGAGTGTCAAGGGATGCAGGGTGCATTATTACTTATAAAACAACGCTGTTTTTCTAATAAATAAAATGATTCACAAACAGGAGGGCTTGTGCTATAATTTCTCTTGATAAGTGAATGATACATTATATAAGGTAGGGCAAGGAAGCTACGCAAGGGGACTTTCTATGCCCATTTTTTGAAATATGGCAATAATTAATTGTCAATTAATTAAAAAGAAGGAGAAAGTGATGCAGTTCAGACCGTGTATCGACATCCATAACGGCAAGGTCAAGCAGATCGTCGGAAGTTCGTTAAAGGATCAGGGAAGCCTTGCAACCGAGAATTTTGTGTCCGAACAGGATGCACCGTTTTATGCGGACCTATATAAGAAGCAGGGCATCAAAGGAGGTCACATTATTCTTTTGAATCCGCAGGGAAGCGAATATTATGAGGCAACGAAGCAGCAGGCACTGGCAGCACTCCGGGAGTATCCGGGAGGACTTCAGGTCGGAGGCGGAATTACCGCGGACAATGCCGCTGAATTTATTGAGGAAGGCGCGAGCGCAGTCATTGTTACATCCTATGTATTTAAGGACGGTGCGGTGAACTATGAGAATCTTGACAAAATCTATCATGCGGCAGGCAGAGAACATCTTGTGCTGGATCTGTCGTGTCGTTACCGCGAGATGCCGGACGGAACAAGCAGTTATTATATCGTGACGGACCGCTGGCAGAAGTTTACAAATGAGCGCATGTGTGAGGAACTGCTGGACCGGCTGTCGGAATATTGTTGCGAGTTTTTAGTGCATGCGGTGGATGTGGAAGGCAAGTCGGGCGGAATCGAAAAGCCGCTCGCAAAGCTTCTCGGTGACTGGGCAAAGATCCCAATCACGTATGCGGGCGGTGTGCACAGTTATGAAGACCTGGAACAATTGGCACAGCTTGGACATAATAAATTAAATGTTACGATCGGAAGCGCGTTGGATCTGTTCGGAGGACCGATGTCCTATGAGCAGGTAATACATTATATAAAGGAGAGAGAATGATGAGTAGATATTCCAAAGAAGATATTTTTCGCATGGTGGAAGAGGAAGATGTCGAGTTTATCCGTTTGCAGTTTACCGATATCTTCGGCACATTAAAGAATGTCGCGATTACGGCAAGCCAGCTGGAAAAGGCGTTGAACAATAAGTGTATGTTTGACGGTTCTTCAATCGAAGGATTTGTGCGGATCGAGGAATCCGATATGTATCTGTATCCGGATCTGGATACCTTTACAATTTTTCCGTGGCGTCCGCAGCAGGGGAAGGTGGCACGTATCATCTGTGATATCTATTGCGC
>CAVHWG010000100.1:17525-23562 GCA_963639645.1 Firmicutes bacterium TM09-10
ATCACACATGAGAAGGCGGGATATTTTGATCTCGGACCGGTCGATCTCGGCGAGAATGCAAGACGTGATATGGTTCTGACACTTGAGGATATGGGGTTTGAGATCGAGGCTTCTCATCATGAGGTTGCGCCGGCACAGCATGAGATTGATTTTAAGTACGATGAGGCGATGCATACGGCAGACAATATCATGACGTTTAAACTTGCGGTTAAGACAATCGCAAAGAGACACGGTCTGTTTGCAAGCTTTATGCCAAAGCCAAAGTTCGGAATCAACGGATCCGGCATGCATATCAATATGTCGCTGTCCAAGGACGGAAAGAATATTTTCGACAATGTGGACGGTAAACTCGGATTGAGTGAGGAAGCCTACTATTTTATCGGTGGAATCATCAAACATATGAAAGCAATCACGGTGATCATGAATCCGCTTGTCAATTCCTACAAACGCCTTGTTCCGGGGTATGAGGCACCGTGCTATATCGCATGGTCTGCAACGAACCGCAGTCCGCTCATCCGTATTCCGGCAAGCCGCGGACAGGAGACAAGAGTGGAACTGCGAAGCCCCGATCCGGCAGCCAATCCGTATCTGGCGCTTGCGGTATGCCTTGCGGCAGGTCTTGATGGAATCCGCAAGCAGATCGAGCCGCCGGCAGAAGTACCGGAGAATATCTATGAACTCGACGAGGAGGAGCGCGAGAGCAGAGGAATCGAGTCACTCCCTGCGGATTTACACGCAGCGCTTCGTGAGTTGAAAAAAGACGCTTTTATTCAGGATGTATTGGGCAGACATATTACCGGTAAGTACATTGAGGCGAAGGAAACCGAGTGGATGCAGTATCGCACACAGGTTACCGGTTGGGAGATCGATGAGTATCTGTATAAGATATAGAAGATTTTATACCGGAGATTAGGTGGTAATGCAGTGAGTAACATAGTAATTGCGTTTCCGAAGAAGGAAACCGCCCAGAATGTCAAAAGAATATTATCACAGAGCGGTTACAGCGTACAGGCGGTGTGCACGACCGGCGCACAGGCATTGGCGAGTGTGAACAATCTGGAGAACGGAATTCTGATCTGTGGCAGCCGGTTTGTTGACATGATGTATATGGAGATCCATGATTATCTGCCGCCGGAGTTTCAGATGCTTCTGATCGCATCACCGGCATCTGTGCAGGAGAGAGAAGTCGAAAACCTGGTCTGCCTTGTACTGCCGATGAAGGTGCATGAACTGTTGCAGACGATCGAGATGATGGAAGGCGAGATACACCGCAGGCGAAAGCGTATGCGTAAAGTTCCGCGGCAGCGCTCCGAGGAAGAACGCCAGATCATCGATAAGGCCAAGGCACTCCTTATGGAACGAAACAAATTTTCCGAGGAGGAAGCACACCGGTACATACAAAAACGCAGCATGGAGAACGGAACCGGACTGGTGGAGGTATCGCAGATGATCTTAAGCCTGATGCAGGATGGCTGACGGCTTGCAGTGCGGCGAACCGGGGCTTTACAGTAGTGTGATAAAATGCTAAACTGT
Organism: Firmicutes bacterium TM09-10; assembly: GCA_963639645.1. GTDB lineage: Bacteria > Bacillota > Clostridia > Lachnospirales > Lachnospiraceae > Roseburia. Next base: position 19,059 of record CAVHWG010000100.1, read on the forward strand.
ATCTGTTCGGGATTAGTGTAATCTAACAGGTGTGATTTCGAACTGTGAGAATCAGAAAAACAGAAAACAAAATAAAGAAAGTGAGGAACAACATGTTTCAGATTAACGATAACTATCAGAAGCTGCCGGGCAGCTATCTGTTCAGTACAATTGGCAAGAAAGTAAATGCATATCAGGCTGCCAATCCGGATAAGGATATCATCCGTCTCGGAATCGGCGATGTCACACAGCCGCTTGCTCCGGCGATCATTGATGCGCTGCATAAGGCTGTTGAGGAGATGGGACATGCAGAGACCTTCCGTGGATATGCACCGGATCTGGGATATGAGTTTTTACGTAAAGCGATCGTTGAGAATGATTATAAAGCAAGAGGATGTCAGGTAGAACTTGATGAGGTGTTTATCTCGGATGGTGCCAAGAGTGATTCCGGAAATATTCAGGAGATCTTCGGTGCGAAGAACCGCATCGCAGTCTGTGATCCGGTATACCCTGTTTATGTGGATTCCAACGTTATGGCCGGAAGAACCGGCACATACGATAAGACAACCGAGACATGGAGTGACGTGATCTACATGCCTTGTACCGCAGCAAACAATTTTGTACCGGAATTCCCGAAGGAGACACCGGATATGATCTATCTGTGTCTGCCAAACAACCCGACCGGAACAACTCTGACCAAGGATCAGTTACAGGAGTGGGTTGACTATGCAAACAAAGTAGGCGCTGTCATCATTTACGATGCCGCTTATGAAGCATACATCAGTGAGGACAATGTCGCTCATTCCATCTATGAGTGTGAGGGAGCAAGAACATGTGCGATCGAGCTTCGAAGCTTTTCCAAGAATGCAGGATTTACCGGTGTGCGTCTTGGATTTACCGTAGTTCCGAAGGACTTAAAGTGCGGTGATGTATCACTGAACGCAATGTGGGCAAGAAGACACGGAACAAAGTTCAACGGTGCTCCGTATATTGTGCAGAGAGCCGGAGAGGCTGTATATTCCGCAGAAGGAAAGGCACAGCTGAAGGATCAGGTTGCTTACTATATGAAGAATGCCAAGGCGATCAAAGAAGGACTTAAGGATGCAGGCTACACCGTATTCGGTGGAGTGAATGCTCCGTACATCTGGTTAAAGACACCGGATAATATGACTTCATGGGAGTTCTTTGATTACTTACTGGAGAAGGCCAATGTTGTCGGAACACCGGGATCAGGATTCGGACCGAGCGGTGAGGGATACTTCAGACTGACCGCATTCGGTAATTATGAGAATACTGTTAAGGCATTGGAGAGAATTAAGGCTCTGTAATAAAATTTTTTCGCGAAAAGCTAAAGCTTCTTTTGTATCCTGTCGATATAGCTATTAGTAGTAGGCAGTGATAGGAATTTAAACGGATTTAAATTCGGGGATGATTGACTCAAGGAGGATGAAAACATGGGTGTAGCAAGTGTAACGTCACAGACCCAGGTATATGATTCTTACAATGCACAGAATGCTGCAAAGGCTTCCGATACAACCAAGAAGGAAGATGCAGCAAAGAAGACCGAAGAGACAAAGACAGACGGTGTCGTATACGAGAAGAGCGAGGAGGCATCCGATACTTCCAAGAAGGCAACGTATTCAGTCAACAAGATGAGTGCCGAGGATCGTGCCGCATTGGTTAAGCAGCTTCAGGCAGACCAGGAGTCTCGTCAGCAGCAGTTGACAAGCCTTGTTCAGCAGATGATGACCAAGCAGGCAACCACATACACGAATGCAAACGATATGTGGGAATTCCTTGCAAAAGGCGATTTTACTGTGGATGCGCAGACAAAGCTGCAGGCACAGAAAGATATCTCGGATGACGGATATTACGGGGTGCAGCAGACAGCGGATCGTCTGTTTGACTTCGCAAGTGCTTTGGCCGGCGACGATGTGGATAAGATGAAGAAGATGCAGGCAGCGATGCAGAAAGGTTTTGATCAGGCGACAAAGGCCTGGGGACAGAAACTCCCGGACATCAGCCAGAAAACCATGGATGCCGCAAACAAGAAGTTCGAGGAGTATTATAAATCTAAGAACAGTGCATCAACAGACAATACGTCAACATCTGAGACAGAAGCTTAAAAGAAAAGAAATACGAGCCCGGTTTTATGACCGGGCTCTTCGTCTTTTTGATAGGCGTTTGCGAAAATCCGGTGGCAACGCGTCCAGCCTCTTCGCCACAGGATTTTCACAAACACCTATTTTTTAGATATGGAAAGGAAAATAAAAGTATGAAGTATGATTTTGATAAGCAGGTAAACAGAAGAGGAACCGGCTCCTTAAAATGGGATGTGCCGGAGAATGAGCTGCCGATGTGGGTGGCGGATATGGATTTTGAGACGGTCCCGCAGGTGCAGGAGGCATTGGCTGCCCGTGTGAAACAGGGCATCTTTGGGTATTCGATCCTGCCGGATGAATGGAGCGCAAGCTATGTCAGCTGGTGGAAGAAGCGTCACGGACTGGATCTCGACCCGGAAAAACTGATCTTTGTGACCGGCATTGTTCCTGCCATCTCCAGCGCGGTGCGAAAACTCACGACACCAGCGGAGAATGTACTGGTGCAGACTCCGACCTACAATATCTTTTTTAACTCGATCTATAATAACGGAAGAAACATTGTGGAGAACAAACTTCTCTACGATGGTGAAAGTTACAGCGTGGATTGGGAGACTTTAGAGAAACAGTTATCCGATCCGCAGACAACACTGATGATCTTGTGCAATCCACACAATCCGATCGGTAAGATCTGGGACAAAGAAACGCTCGCAAAGGTAGGCGAACTGTGTTCAAAATATGATGTTACCGTACTTTCCGATGAAATCCATTGTGATCTGACCGCACCGGGGAAAGAGTACGTTCCGTTTGCATCGGTCAACGAAACCTGCCGCAATATCAGTGTGACCTGTATCGCTCCGACGAAGACATTCAATCTTGCGGGAATTCAGACCGCTGCAGTCTATGCGGAAAATAAAGTGCTTCATCATAAGATGTGGCGAAGACTCAATACGGATGAGGTGGCGGAGCCGAATGCGTTTGCCGTGTGCGCGACGGTGGCTGCTTTTACCTACGGAGAGGAATGGCTCGATGCGCTTCGGGAATATATTGAGGGCAACAAGCAGTATGTGACCGGTTATATTACAAAAGAAATTCCACAGGTGAAGGTTGTAAAGTCAGAAGCCACCTATCTGATGTGGCTGGACATCTCTGCACTGACCACGGATTCGGATGCAATGTATGCCTTTATCCGTGAGAACAGCGGACTTTATCTTGCTTCCGGACGTGAGTATGGGACCAACGGTGACGGCTTCCTGCGTCTGAATGTCGCAACGAACCGTGCAAACGTGGAGGACGGAATGCGCCGCCTGAAGCAGAGTGTGAACGCTTTTGGCGCGAATAAGTAAAAAATGAAGTAACTTCATCAAATCTTAATACGTTTCCTCATTGGAAATTCATAAGAAAACCGCTACAATGGATTTATGATTAATCATGAATACGAGGTGGCGGTTTAATTATGTATCATATTTTAGTTTGTGACGATGAAAAGGATATTGTAACGGCTTTGGGTATTTACTTAAAGAGTGATGGTTATCAGGTTTACGAGGCATATAACGGAAAAGAGGCTTTGGAGATCATTCGAAGAGAGGACATTCATCTGGTATTGATGGATATCATGATGCCGGAGATGGACGGCATCGAGGCGATGGTCAAGATCCGTGAGATCTCGAATGTGCCGGTTATTTTACTGACGGCCAAAAGCGAGGACACCGACAAGGTGCTCGGGCTTACGGTCGGTGCGGATGATTATATTACGAAGCCTTTTAACCCGGTCGAGCTGCAGGCACGTGTGAAATCGCAGCTTCGCAGATATATGCAGCTTGGAAGCGGACAGGTGCAGCCAAGCAGGATTGCGATCGGCGGAATCGAACTGGATGACAAGTCGAAGGAAGTCTTTTTGGATGGCGAGAAAGTAAATCTGACAAGGACGGAGTATGACATCTTAAAATTACTGATGGAGCATCCGGGAGAGGTGTTCTCTCCGAATCAGATCTACGAGACGGTATGGAAGGACAGCCCGTACGGAATCGAGAATACGGTGGCAGTACATATCCGTCATCTGCGGGAAAAACTGGAGTACAATCCTGCGGAGCCGCGTTATCTGAAAGTCGTCTGGGGACGCGGATATAAAATGGAGGAAACGTAATGGAAGATTTGAGAAAGCAGACTTGGGCAAAGCTGGTGGCGATGCTTATTGCAATCGTCAGCGGATTTGTGCTTGTGGTGACGGGGGCGGCATCGGTTGCATTCGGAACGGTACCGGAGACACAGCTCAAACAGTCTGAGATGGAAGAGGCAATACAAAAACAGATTCTGGAAGGATACGGAAATTATCTGATACAGGATACCGGCGTATTGGATAAAGAAGATAATGAGAAGGATCAGGCTGCATGGGACGGACTTGACGGCGGAAATATCTGCTATTC
>CAVHWG010000100.1:23572-25880 GCA_963639645.1 Firmicutes bacterium TM09-10
ATTCCGTACTGAAAGAGGCAACCGGTACCGGTAAGACATCGGTACTTTATACCAATGATGCAACGATTACGAAGGACTCGGCGCAGGTGGTTGTGACGGTCCCGATGGCAAGTTATTCTTCTTATAAGATGACGCAGGTGACCATGTGGTCCCTTCTGACCGGGTATGCGGACCACAACTGGTATTGGGAGGATGGCGGGAGATCCCGTGAGATGGACGGGGTCGTGTATAACAAGGAAGACGGTCTGTTCTACGGAAAGGGCGCAACCGGAAATTACTATCTGATGTCTTCTTTTGTACGATACGATAACAGTGTGACGACGGATGCTTCGACAGATACATCTGATGGTGCGGAAACCGAAGATACATCGTCGGGCATGGATACAGCCGGAACGTATTACAGTCTTGACAGTATGGCAACGGACGGTTCGGCACATTATCAGTATGGAGATGATCTGACACTCGAGCCGGAGAAGATCGAATCGTGGATCAAGCAGGGAAGTTTGCTTGAGTTTGACGGCTATGATTGTGCGTTTGCAGATGACTCCAAATCCTATCCGGTCATCGAAAGTGTGGATAGTATTCCAAGCGACAAGAAACTGATCGTGGGAGAGTACTCAATTCTGGATGACGGAACCATTGAATACAATGCCTCCACTTTGCAGGGGGAGACGATCTACAATTATCAGATCTGTCTGTCCGCAAAGGATCCGCTGGACAGTACATCTATGTTAAAAAGCGATGTTAAAGACTATATGAACGATGTTCATACGTTGGCAGCACGCATTTGTTCGTTCCGTAAGACTTCGGGAATATGGGTGATTATATCGGCTCTGATCTGTGTCGCAAGCTTTGTATTTCTGATGCAGGCGGCGGGAAGACGAAAGAGAGATGATGAAATTCACCTTACATGGATTGACAGGATTCCATACGGCATTCTGCTTTTGGCGATCATCCTTCTTGATACGGGATGCATTGCAGGCGCTTTCCTCTGCGTGGAGGCATGGTATGGCATGTATATTACACAGGGACTGGGACTGACTTTGCTTTTACTCCTCCTGTTTGCCGCGGAAGGATTTACGATTCTTGCATTCACGAGTGCCGCGACGCGTGTGAAAGCGAAAAAGTTCTGGAATTATACCTTGTGTCACCAACTGTGCAGACCGTTTCACTGGATGATTCGGCAGATTCGGCAGAATACAAAACTCTCCGTTCGCATCGCTATCGCGCTCGGCGCACTGACATTTGTGGAGCTGATCGTGATCGCGTCGACGGACTATGATTCCGGAATGGAGATGATGTTATTCTTCATATATAAATGTTTTGAGATTCCGTTTGTATTTATGATCGCTTTTCAGATCCGAAAAGTAATCGACGGCGGAAGACGCATGGTGCGCGGCGATTACAGCCAGCCGATCGACACAAAGCATATGTGGGGAAGCTTCAAGGAACATGCGGATAACCTGAACAATCTGGGGCAGGGAATCTCCCGTGCGGTCGATGAGCAGATGAAGAGCGAGCGTTTCAAGACGGAACTCATCACGAATGTATCGCATGACATCAAGACACCTCTGACTTCGATTATCAACTATGTGGATCTCATGGAAAAAGAGGAGATTGATAATCCGAAGGTGCAGGAGTACTTAGCAGTGCTGGACCGCCAGTCTGCACGCTTGAAGAAACTGATCGAGGATCTGATGGAAGCATCCAAAGCATCGACCGGCAATATTAAGGTGGAACTCGAAAAGTGTGATGCAACGGTTATGCTGACACAGGTGGTGGGTGAGTTTGAGGATCGTGCGAAAAAAAGTGCGCTTGATATTGTAGTAAACAGTCCGGAGCCACCGGCAAATATTATGGCAGACGGAAGACATCTGTGGCGCGTGATCGATAATCTGATGAGCAATATCTGCAAGTACGCGCAGCCGGGAACACGGGTGTACATTGATCTGGAGAAATATAACGGAATGGTCATTATGACATTCCGCAACACATCCAGATACCAGTTAAACATCTCAAGTGAGGAACTGATGGAACGTTTTGTGCGCGGTGACAGCTCCAGAAACACAGAGGGAAGCGGACTCGGACTCTCCATTGCACGGAGTCTGACAGAACTGATGGGTGGTAATTTTGCCATCCAGATCGACGGCGACCTGTTTAAAGCAATCTTAAGTTTTGATGAATGTAAATAGTTATTCCTTGCCTTTTGCGTTTAAGTTGCTATAATGTTTATGATATGTATATCAATATATTATCGGAGGAATATATTCGTGAAGATTATAATTGCCGGTGACGGTAAGGTTGGTCT
>CAVHWG010000101.1:0-11909 GCA_963639645.1 Firmicutes bacterium TM09-10
ACTTATGATGTTGCATATCCGGGGGTTATTGCAGTCTATCTCGATGGAAAGCCAAATCCGGGCGTCGGACCGCAGGATATCGCACTAGCGATCATCGGAGCTGTATATAAGAACGGATATGTTAAGAACAAGGTCATGGAGTTTGTCGGACCGGGGGTCGGCAATTTGTCGGCAGATTTCCGTAATGGAGTGGATGTTATGACAACTGAGACCACCTGCCTTACTTCTATCTGGAGAACGGATGAGAAGACCCGTGATTTCCTTGCGGCACATGGCAGGGAGGATGCGTATAAAGAATTGAATCCATCCGAATGTGCATATTATGACGGTCTAGTTTATATGGATATGTCGACCGTGAAGCCGATGATTGCATTGCCTTGTCATCCGAGCAATACGTTTGAAATTGATGAACTGAATGCCAATCTGACAGATATTTTGCATGAGGCAGAGAAAAATGTACGCAGTCTTTCCGACAATCCTGATATTCACTTTAGTCTGACGGACAAGATTCAAAACGGAAAACTGATGGTTCAGCAGGGAATTATTGCCGGATGTGCAGGTGGTACTTACAGTAATATTATGGAAGCTGCACATATTTTAAAGAATGCACAGACCGGAAACGATGTGTTTTCCCTTTCGGTGTATCCGTCATCAATGCCGGTGTATATGGATCTGGTTAAAAAAGGCGCGATTTCGGATCTTATGGCTGCGGGAGCTGTTCTTAAAACGGCTTTTTGCGGACCATGCTTTGGCGCGGGCGATACACCGGCGAACGATGCGTTGTCCATTCGACATACGACCAGAAACTTCCCGAACCGCGAAGGCTCAAAACCGGGGGTGGGACAGCTTTCGGCAGTGGCACTCATGGATGCGCGTTCGATTGCCGCAACGGCTGCAAATGGTGGTATTCTGACACCTGCTACGCAATATGCGGATGAGTATCAGGTTCCGGAATACGAATATGATGACAGTTCTTACAAGGCAAGAATCTATAATGGATTTGGTGATGCCAGGAAAGAGTCGGAACTGGTATACGGACCAAACATCAAAGACTGGCCACAGATGAGTCCGCTTGCGGATCATATTCTCTTAAAGGTCTGCTCTAAGATTATGGACCCGGTAACAACAACGGATGAACTGATTCCTTCCGGAGAGACTTCTTCCTATCGATCCAATCCGCTCGGACTTGCGGAGTTTGCATTGTCCCGCAGAGATCCGGAATATGTCGGAAGGGCAAAGGCTGTAGCCGTGGTGGAAAAAGCGCGAACTGCTGGAAAATCTGTTGTTGAGGCAGATCCGAAGCTTGCCGATATTTACGCAAAGATTACGGCAGCATTTGGGGCAGTAAAGGAGAATGATGTGGAGGTTGGCAGCGTGATTTACTGCGTAAAACCGGGAGACGGATCTGCGCGGGAGCAGGCAGCCAGCTGTCAGAGAGTACTCGGAGGTCTTGCCAATATCTGTAAGGAATACGCAACGAAACGCTATCGTTCGAATGTTATGAACTGGGGAATGCTTCCGTTCCAGATGCAAGATGAACCTGAATTTGAGGTGGGGGATTATATCTATGTTCCAAATGTAAAGCAGGCTTTGGAAGGAAATATGAAAGACATCAAAGCCTATGTGATCGGTGATACGATTAAAGAAATGTCACTTTACATTGCACCGATGACGGAGGATGAGAAGAAGATTGTTCGTGCAGGATGTCTGATCAATTATAATCGCAACCGATAAATTTTAGTAATAGCAGCATAGCCTTTTGGAATTAGATTTTTCAGGGGCTGTGCTGTTATACTTTATTTAAAGAAAAGAGATACAGTCGTCACTGGTTTTGAAATCGGAGAAAAATAGGAGGAGGTAGCGATTATGATGGCAGCAAGACAAATCAATTACGCATCGATTTTTGGAAGTTATGTAATGAAGAAACAGTATGAGATCGCTCTTGCGAGAAAGTCAAAAGAGACTGAAGATACAGAGCATTTCAATGAAGCGGTCATGCAGGAGACAGTAGAAGATTACATTGAGCAGGCATAGAACCAGCGGACATAACGGGAAAGGGGCGGATAGCTGTCCGGTTACAACTATACATAAGGATGTGACCGAGCGCTTGGAGCAGGTCAATCCGGCACTTGCGGCGGAGGCGCGCAAAGTCATCGATGTCAATAAATCGGAGAGACATATCCGTGGTGGTATGGCAACGAAGGAAAAGTATGCGCATCAGCATGAGCAGGTAACCGCATAAATATACATATATTGCGAAAATGTGGAGGCTTTTTAACTGGAAAAATGCGAAAAAAATGGTAGTATATTCTTAAAGAGTATACGGAGGTACAAAAGATGGAAAAGATCCATAAGCAAAATTATACGATTATTCTTGTCGGTGTTGTAGTGCTGTCCCTTACGACTTTCCTGTTTAGCGGATTTACAATGCAGGCGTTCATGGGAATCGCAGTGATGTTGGCGGGACTTTTGATTGCGACACTCGGCTACTTTTTCGTGAAGGATGATCTGCGCAAAGCATTGTGTATTACGCTTTTTCCTTCGATTGGATCCATTTTATATTCGGCAGTGCTGGGAGGAAGTGGAGTTGCGTTTTTGGTGGACTTTGTTTTTCTTGCAATGATGTCGGTTTATTTTGATCGCAGATATATTGCTTGGTATGCGTTTCCGGTTGCTGTGATCAGTGCAATCAGTTGTTTTGTCGAGCCATCGATCATTGACGGACCAAACAATTCGTTAAGTGGAGCGTTTTGTAAAGTAATCTTTTTTGTACTGGTTGCTATGGTATTATATAATGCGACAATGCGTGGCAGAAGACTTTTGGAAGGAACCGAAAAGAATCTGCAGATCGTAAGTGACAATGCGCATATGGCGAACAAAGTGGCATCGAATCTGAATGGTGCGATCGCACATTGCAGTAATGGAGTCAATAATCTGATGAAGCAGGCAGAGAATGTGAGTGATGCGGCCGAGCAGATGGGAGAAGTGACAGAAAATACCACAAATGCGACCATTTCTGTCAACGAGATGATCGGTCAGGCAACCGGTCAGATCGACCGCAACTATGAGTTGGCACAACAGTTGGAACAAAGCTTTGGAAATGTAAATAAAGCGGTCAAGTCAGGTAATTCCGAGGCGGAACTCGTTAAGGAAAATTTGAAGGAAATGTCGGAGACGGTCGCATCTGCGCAGGGAGCTACTTATACATTATTAGAAGAGATGAAGCGCATCACGGGAATCCTTGGAGAGATCAATGCAATCGCATCGCAGACCAATCTGTTATCATTGAATGCTTCCATTGAGGCTGCACGTGCAGGGGAGCACGGAAGAGGATTTGCTGTGGTAGCGGATGAGATTCGAACGCTTTCGGAACAGAGTTCCACAGCGGCGGACAACATTCAGGAAATCCTGGGAGGACTTGCATCCACGACGAGTGATGTGTCGGATAAGATTACGGCAGGTGCACAGGCGGCAGAGGATGGTGTAAAGAAGATGGAGAATCTGCTGAAAGTATTCGGCGGAATCAACCAGACCACGAAAGATGCACATGATGTGGTTCGTGAAGAGTATCAGGTAATTGAGAATGTAAAGGAAAACTTTGAAGATATTCAGGGTGAAATTGAGACTCTTGTGGCAACAGCGGAGGAGAATACCGCAATGATCGCAAACATTGCCGATAGCATTCGAAGACAGAATGAGGAAGTGGGTGGTGTGAAGCAGGATATTTCCAGTATTACAGAATTGTCCGATACACTTAAAAATCATTTCTCTGACGAAGAGGAAGAACAACAATAATTTCCCGGAAATACTTGCATTATTCAAAGGAGAGGTTATAATACTAGGTGGTTCGAAAGAATCAGCAACAACACAATGGGGTGCTCGCGCAGGCGGGCTGAGAGTAAGCAGATGCTTTAACCCACAACCTGATTTGGATAATGCCAACGTAGGGAAATAACGCATAGTAAATAGATGCAGGATTCCGGTTGGAGTTCTGCATTTTGTTTTTTGACAAGGAGCGGTTTCATGAAAAACTTTAACAAAGAATGGCTTCGGTTATATGCGGTTACAGACCGCGCATGGCTCGGAGACGAAACATTATACGAACAGGTCGAAAAAGCGTTGCAAGGCGGAGCAACAATGGTTCAGATTCGTGAAAAGGAACTGGACGAGGCGCATTTTGAGGAGGAAGCAAAGCAGATCCAGAAGCTTTGCAAAACTTATCAGGTTCCGCTTATCATTAACGACAACGTTGCACTTGCAAAACGCATCGACGCAGACGGCGTCCACATCGGACAGTCGGATATGGAGATGAAAAATGCAAGGGAAATTCTTGGAGAGGACAAGATCATTGGCGTGACCGCCAAGACGATCGAGCAGGCGCGCGCAGCGGAAGCAGCAGGCGCGGATTATCTCGGAAGCGGAGCGGTATTTGGCAGCAGTACCAAGACGGACGCAAAGCCGATGGATCACGCTGTGCTTGCGGAAATCTGTGCAAGCGTTTCGATTCCGGTTGTGGCGATCGGCGGAATTACCGCGGACAATGTCGAGCAGCTGGAAGGACGCGGTATGGCAGGCGTTGCCGTAGTCAGTGGCATTTTTGCATGTCCTGACATTGAGGCGGGAACGAAGCATCTTCGCGCACTTGTGGACAAGATCCTCTAAAGAAAAAGAAGCAAGCGGTAGGCTGGGGGCACCACTTTCTATCGCTTTGGCGTAATTATTCACGACGAGACAGTTCATTTTCCTGGCTGGCTCCTGAATAGTAACGCTTGAAAACAAAATTAATGCAAAGGAGAACGATTATGAACACAGCATTAACAATCGCCGGAAGTGATTCCAGCGGAGGCGCCGGCATCCAGGCAGATATCAAGACAATGATGGCACATGGTGTATACGCCATGAGTGCGATCACGGCTTTGACTGCCCAGAATACAACCGGCGTAACAGATATCATGGAGGTAACACCGAAGTTTTTGGCAGAGCAGCTGGATTGTATTTTTACCGATATCTATCCGGATGCAGTCAAGACAGGAATGGTCGCATCCAGCGCGCTCATCGAGACGATCGCGGACAAACTGACCGAGTATCACGTCAAGAATATCGTGGTCGATCCTGTCATGGTGGCAACGAGCGGAGCGCGTCTCATCAGCGAGGAAGCCATCGGCACATTGAAAAGTAAATTATTACCGCTCGCAACTGTGATTACACCGAATATTCCGGAAGCGGAAGTGCTTTTCGGAAGCGAGATCAAGTCCGAGGCGGATATGGAAAAAGCCGCAGAATCCATCTGCAACTCCTTAGGATGTGCCGTCCTGTTAAAAGGCGGTCATCAGTTAAACGATGCCAACGATCTTCTCTATCAGAAGGGACAGGAGCCGGTATGGTTTAGAGGCAGACGCATCGATAACCCGAACACGCACGGAACCGGATGTACATTATCTTCCGCAATCGCATCGAACCTTGCAAAGGGATACGACCTTACAATTTCGGTGGAAAAAGCAAAGACTTACATCTCGGGCGCACTTGCCGCAATGCTTGATTTAGGTAAGGGAAGCGGCCCAATGAATCACGCTTACGCGATGAAAGGAGAGTACTAATGGAGAATAAAGGAACGTCCGTATTCAGTAATGGACTTATTTGGTTTGGCGCAGGTGTATCAATCGCTGAGATTCTGACCGGTACTTATTTTGCACCGCTTGGATTTGGTAAGGCAATGGCTGCTATCTTACTCGGACACCTGATCGGAGGTCTGATGATGTTTGCAGCCGGAACGATCGGTGCGCGCGAAAAGAAGAGCGCCATGGAAACGGTTAAAATGAGCTTCGGTAACAAGGGAAGCCTGCTTTTTGCAATCTTAAATGTATTGCAGCTTGTCGGATGGACCGCGATCATGATCTACGACGGCGCGCTCGCCGCCAACGGCATTTTTTCAACCGGAGAATGGATCTGGGCACTCGTGATCGGCGTGCTCATCATCGTATGGATTCTTGTCGGACTGACAAACCTTGGCAAGTTAAATACCGTAGCGATGGCGGCATTGTTTATTCTGACGCTTGTACTGTTCAAGGTCATCTTCCTTGGCGGCAACGGCGCGCAGGCAATCGTGGACGACAGCTTAAGCTTCGGTGCAGCAGTAGAGCTTGCAGTGGCAATGCCTCTTTCGTGGCTGCCACTCATCAGCGACTACACAAGAGAGGCTGAGAAGCCGTTTGCAGCGACCGCTGTCAGTGTGATCGTATATAGCATCGTCAGCATTTTCATGTACATGATCGGAATGGGCGCAGCCATCTACACCGGCGAGTCGGACATTGCACAGATTATGCTCAAAGCAGGATTCGGTATTGTTGGTCTGCTGATTATCGTATTTTCAACGGTTACAACCACATTCCTTGATGCGTATTCCGCAGGCGTTTCCTGCGTATCCATTTCCGAGAAAATTCCGGAGAAATGGGCTGCCATCATCGTAACCGTCATCGGAATCATTGCAGCGATCATTTATCCGATGGACAACATCACGGATTTCCTGTATCTGATCGGTTCGGTCTTCGCACCGATGATTGCTGTGCAGATCGCCGACTATTTCATCCTGAAAAAAGCCGATTCCTTCAAGATTTCGTTCAATATTGTAAACCTGATCATCTGGCTGATCGGCTTTGTTCTGTACCGCATCCTCATGCATGTGGATACACCGGTCGGAAACACACTGCCGGATATGGTGATCACGATCATTCTCTGCCTGATCGTAAACGCAGTATGCAAAGCGGTAAGCAAGCAGAAGTAACATTCATTTTTGTCCTCTCAGGAAGAAAGAATGTAAAACTTTCTGCAAAACAATCGGTACGTTGACGTACAAAAGAAAAGAGAGGATACAAAATATGAAAAAGTTTAATATTAAGAAATTGACACTGACAGCACTTTTTGCAGCGGTAGCTGTGGTAGGAAGCCTGTTTTCCTTTCCGGTACTCGGTGCCAAATGCGCGCCGGTCCAGCATCTTGTAAACATTCTCTGCGCCGTACTGGTCGGCCCGTGGTGGGGACTTGCCGCAGCGTTTATCGCAGCCCTGATCCGCAACCTTCTTGCACTCGGATCGCCACTCGCCTTTCCGGGAAGTATGTGTGGTGCTTTGCTCGCAGGACTTTTGTATCAATATGGTAAAAAGCTTCCGTGGGCATATTTCGGAGAAGTATTCGGAACCGGAATCATCGGCGGATTGCTTTCTTATCCGGTTGCATTATTTGTGATGGGTAATACAGCGGCAGCGCTTTTTATGTTTGTTGTACCATTCCTGATCAGTACCTGTGGCGGAACGATCATCGCGATCATCGTGACGGTGCCGCTGAAGAAGTCGGGCATGCTTGCAAAGATGCGGGAAGCGCTGCAGTAAGTGAAGGGCATGTTTTGACGCAAAGTTGCCAGGGATAAGAATCGGCATAGAACAAAGAGTCGGGCATACTACTTATGCACAAACAACATAAAATGTGCATAGTGTGCGAAAAATTCGTGAAATTTCAACTATTATATGAGCTTGTATAATATGGTATAGTAATCACACGACGTGCAGCCGAACAGCGATCGCAAGATTGTTGTTCGGCTGCTTTTGTTTTGCAAACTGTGGAACGAAATTATTTCATAAAAAGGAGAGTATATTATGCCAAAGACAAAGTTTCAAGAAGTAGTATTTACAATTATGATGGTGTTCGTGATGGTTTATGCCATGATCTGTTACAACATCGCCCTCAACATCGGTGGAATGAGCAACCATGTGTTTTTAGATGCGTTTCATGAACTCGTGATCATGGGACCGGTCGCTTTCATTCTGGATTTCTTCCTTTACGGGAGCCTGTCCAAGAAGATGGCGTTTCGTATCGTAAATCCGGCAGAGGACAAGCCGATCATGATCATACTTGCCATCTCATCCATCACGGTCTGCCTGATGTGCCCAAGCATGAGCCTGGTTGCGACATTGATTTTCAGCCATCCGGGAAAAGAAGTGATCGCCGTATGGCTCGAGAAGACTGCCCTCAACTTTCCGATGGCATTCTTCTGGCAGATCTTTTTTGCGGGTCCGCTCGTGCGAAAGATTTTCGGAGCAATCTTCAAATAATTGGAGCAATCCTGCGCATAACATTGAAAAAGCCGTTTCTTCTTGTTAAAATGAAGCAACGGCTTTTATTTTAGAGAACTTTGTTTTACATTATGACATAATATTCGTGCGTGCAGACTCTGTTCTGATCCTCTTTCGTGAATCGGGTTCTGCATTCTACGATATGAAAGTCAAATGGAAAGACAAAGTATAATAAATAAGTAAGAAGGACGAATTTGTGGTAGAAAATTCAGTAAATACAGAAATTAAAATAGATGAGTTGAGTAAGAAAATCCGCGCCAGGCGCCCGATCATCCACTGCATCACGAATGCGGTGACGGTCAATGATTGTGCGAATATTTTGCTCGCAGCGGGGGCATCTCCGACGATGGCACACCATCCGCTTGAGGTTGCGGAGATTACGGAAGGTGCGGCGGCACTTGTCTGTAATTTCGGAGCGATTGCGGATTATGAGGCAATGCTTGTGGCGGGGTGCCGTGCGCGGGAATTGAAGCATGCGATCGTGGTTGATCCGGTCGGCGTGTCCGGTTCGACTTATCGCAGGAATCAGTGTGCCGCTTATATCAAGGTGGTGCATCCGGCCTGCATTCGCGGAAATTATTCGGAGATGAAGGCTCTCATCGAGAACTGCAAAACGGTTACCGGCGTAGATGCGGCAAGCGAGGATCAGCAGGCGGACGGGCGTGATGCTTTGATCCATGAGATGCAGCAATACGCGAAGCGCGAGCAGATTATTCTGATCGCGTCGGGAGAGTCGGATATCATTACCGACGGAAACACAACCTATCTTTGCACAAACGGTGATCCGCTTATGGCGCGCATTACAGGAGCCGGATGTATGTCTTCCGTGATGCTGGGCGCTTTTCTGGGCGTGGATGCTTCGGTAGAGAGCGCGGCTGCGTGCTGTGCATACATGGGAATTGCCGGGGAACTTGCAGCGGAGCGCACGCATGCGTGTGACGGCGGAACGATGACTTTCCGTGATCAGTTGATTGATGCGGTGTCGCTCATGGATGAAGTGGATTTGAAAGAGAAAATAAAGGTATCGCGCCACGAACAAGAAAACGCGTGGGCATAAAAACGAAAACAAGGGGGGAGACATATGGAGCAGAAAACATTACGGGCAGAAGACGGATACAAATTAAGTTTAAGCATTTTTGAGGCGGAAAATGCGCATGGCTGTGTGCAGATCATCCACGGCATGGAGGAGCACAAGGAGCGTTACGACGCATTTGCGCAGGAGTTGCAGAAGGCAGGATTTACCGTGGTAAGTTCGGACATGCGCGGCCACGGCACGGGCGCACCGGAACTTGGCTTTTTTAAGGAAAAGGATGGTTACAAATTGCTGCTGTCCGATCAGATGCGGATCACGGATTATATCCGGGAGAGATTTGGCGTGAAGAAGGTTTATATCTTTGCGCATTCCATGGGAACGATCATCGCCCGCAACTTGTTGCAGACGCAGAGTTCGAAGTATGAAAAAGTCGTGCTTTCCGGTTATCCGTATCATCCTGGAAAGGCTGCCGTTGCGGCTGGCTTTTTGCTGACGGATGTGATCGGAATGGTGAAGGGACCGAAGTATCATTCGAAATTGGTGCAGGCGGCTTCAACCGGATCGTTTAATAAGAAGATCGAGAATCCGAAGACGGAGCTGGACTGGCTGAGTGTCAATGAGGAAAACGTGGCGACGTATCTGGATGATCCGTACTGCGGACATGGCTTCAGCGTGTCGGCGTATCATGATCTGTTTTCGCTTGTTTCGAATATGGAGAAAGTGTCCAATTACAAGCATGTGAATAAAAAGCTGCCAATTTTGATGTTACGTGGAAAAGAAGATCCGTGTACGGGATTTGAGAAAGGTGCGGCGCAGAGTGTGGCGACACTTCGGGTGGCAGGCTTTGCGAAGATCAAGACGATCGATTATGCCAATATGCGCCATGAGATTTTGAATGAGAATGAAAAACAGAAGGTGTATGAGGACGTGATCGCTTTTTATAAGAAGCATTAAGGCTTGTAAAATGCGCATCTCTTCTATATAATGAAATTTGATGTAAAAGCAAAGTTCAGGAGGAAAATAAATGGATCAGGAAAAAGTCATTGTCATTGACTTCGGTGGTCAGTACAATCAGCTTGTTGCGCGCCGCGTCCGCGAGTGCAACGTGTACTGCGAGATTTACTCATATAAGATCGATATTGAGAAGATCAAAGAAATGAATCCTAAGGGAATTATCCTTACCGGCGGCCCGAACAGCTGCTACGAAGAGGATTCGCCATCATATCAGAAAGAATTGTTTGAACTCGGAATTCCGGTGCTCGGCATCTGCTACGGAGCGCAGCTCATGATGCATAAATTAGGTGGAAAAGTCATCACACCTGAGGTCGGCGAGTACGGTAAGACCGAGATCACATACGCGTCAAACGGCGTTATGTTCAAGGATCTTCCGGGGACTTCTGTCTGCTGGATGAGTCATTTTGACCGGATCGCAGAGGCGGCACCGGGTTTTGAAGTGGTTGCGCATACCGCAGATTGCCCAATCGCGGCAACACAGAACGTTGAGAAGAAACTGTATGCCGTACAGTTCCATCCGGAGGTGCTTCATACCATCAACGGAACGCAGATGATCTACAATTTCGTGCGCGGCGTATGCGGCTGTGCCGGAACATGGAAGATGGATTCGTTCGTTGAGAACGCAATCAAGGAAGTTCGTGAGAAAGTCGGCGATGGCAAAGTGCTTCTCGCTCTTTCCGGCGGTGTGGATTCATCCGTACTTGCAGCATTACTTGCCAAAGCGATCGGCAAGCAGCTCACCTGTGTATTCGTTGACCACGGTCTTCTTCGTAAGAACGAGGGGGATGAGGTTGAGGGCGTTTTCGGAAAAAGCGGATCGTTCGACATCAACTTCGTTCGTGTCAATGCGCAGGAGCGTTATTACAGTAAGCTCGCAGGCGTAACCGAGCCGGAGCAGAAGAGAAAAATCATCGGCGAAGAATTCATTCGCGTTTTTGAAGAAGAAGCAAAGAAGATCGGAAAGGTTGATTTCCTTGCACAGGGAACTATCTACCCGGACGTTGTAGAGTCGGGACTTGGCGGAGAATCTGCAGTCATCAAGTCGCACCACAATGTCGGAGGACTTCCGGATTATGTTGATTTTAAAGAGATCATCGAGCCACTTCGCAACCTGTTCAAGGACGAGGTCCGCAAAGCCGGCTTAGAGCTTGGACTTCCGGATTACCTTGTTTTCCGTCAGCCATTCCCGGGGCCGGGACTTGGAATCCGTATCATCGGTGAAGTTACCGCCGAGAAGGTTCGCATCGTACAGGATGCCGACTGGATCTACAGAAGCGAAGTCGAAAAAGCAGCAAAAGAGTACAAGGACGCACACGGCGAGGAGCCATCCTGGATGCCGAACCAGTATTTTGCCGCTTTGACCAATATGCGAAGCGTAGGAGTCATGGGTGACGAGCGCACGTATGATTACGCCGTTGCTGTGCGTGCAGTGCGCACCGTCGATTTCATGACCGCCGATGCCGCTGAGATTCCGTTCGAGGTACTCCAGACTGTGATGAGCCGAATCATCAATGAGGTCAAGGGAGTGAACCGAGTATTCTATGATCTCACGAGTAAGCCGCCGGGAACAATTGAGTTTGAATAGTTCCATAATAAGCCTAAAGCCCAGTAAATCAAGGGTTTTAGGCTTTTTCTATGCCTTCGTGATACAATTTTGATACATATATTAGTGCCAAAATAGGTAAAGGTCAAATCCTTCGCTCCACGCCAAATACAGCGCCGCTTATTTGCGGCGC
>CAVHWG010000102.1:0-3781 GCA_963639645.1 Firmicutes bacterium TM09-10
ATCCATGCTTGACTATTATCTAGTAGTCTATGAAAACTAAAGAACCGCCGTGTACGGAACCGTACGCACGGTGGTGTGAGAGGTCGGCTAATCAATCAATGATTAGCCTCCTACTCGATATCAGATTTCTTCTTCCGGATATTTCATACCCCACTCACTTCGAATATCTGTCATAATCTTCATAACATCGATCGTGTACGGAAGGCGTGTAAATTTAGCAACCTGTGCCGGATTATCGGTGAGGATGGCTTTTTCCATATCGGAGACTTCATAGTAGAGAGCATCCGCGGTATTACCTTCCTGAATGACTTCTTTGTGTCCGTCTTCAGTGTATGTGATAGTCGCTTCCATAGATCTCGGGTATTCGAAGATTTCGATGTAACCTTTGTCAAATGCGATGGTTGCTCGTTTTGGCTGCTTTGCATGGAGCGATAACGTTACGGTTGCCATCTCTCCGGCAGAATTCATAAGAAGGATTCCCG
This sequence comes from Firmicutes bacterium TM09-10, assembly GCA_963639645.1. Classification (GTDB taxonomy): domain Bacteria; phylum Bacillota; class Clostridia; order Lachnospirales; family Lachnospiraceae; genus Roseburia. The sequence continues at coordinate 483 of CAVHWG010000102.1, forward strand.
CCTGCTCATCTACTTCGGTCGGAGCATATTTTACCTGAGAGCTGACCTGATCGGCAGTCTCGCTGAAAAACATACGGATCAGAGAGAGAGAATAGACTCCGATGTCAAGCATCGCTCCGCCCGCAAGGTTGCGGTTGAAAAAGCGATTGTTCATATCATATTCTTTATAACTTCCAAAATTAACCTGAATCAGACGAAGTGGTCCGAGTGCTCCCGAGTCAACGATAGACTTAAGTTTACGGTAAAGCGGCATATGATAGATTGTCATTGCCTCTGCAAGGATTACATGATTATCTTCCGCAAGTTTTACAGCTTCTTCCAATTCCGAAGAATTCAAAGTAATCGATTTCTCGCAGAGAACATGTTTGTCACAGGCAAGCGCTTTGCGCAAGTAGGCAATATGTGTGTTGTGCGGTGTGGAAATATAGATGACATCCACATTCGGATCTTCGAATACTTCGTCGATCGTATCATAAACTTTTTCAATTCCGTATTTTTCTGCAAATGCAACAGCTTTGTCATGTGTGCGGTTCGCAACAGAATAAAGTTTGCGACCTTGCTTTGCAAGGGCGTTTGCTAATTCGTTAGCAATCACACCGCAGCCGAGAGTTGCCCAATTCAATTCTTTTGTTTTATCCATGTGTCAACCTCCTTAAAAGAATAGAAAGAAAATGGAAGAGTTATCCCTCTTCGTGAAAGTATAAATCACACACAGTTTTGCATAGTGTAAAAAACGTGTCAGGTATGTAAATACAGCAAAACACATTCGAGCACATGATAGTATGTGAATCTTGAATTGTCAAATATAAATTAAGAACTTTTATGGATCAAAATGTACAAAAATGTTTAAAATATGCAATTTGTGCATACGCTTTGATGACGAATCAAAGTCTGTATAGCTTCTTTTTTTATATTTTGCACAAAAACGGAAACGACATTTTGTGAATGATTTTGACGGAACGTGATTGACTTTGAAGTATTGCAAAATTATAATACAACTATAGATGAATGATTTTGACCGTTTTTGAACGGAAAAGGAGTCAACGATATGCTGGCAGAGGAAAGATTTTCAAAGATATTGTCCATAATAGAATCAGAAGGAAGCGCAACGATGCAGGAACTTATGACGGCTCTTGATGCATCGGAGTCCACAATCCGGAGAGATTTAAATACGATGGACGAAAACGGATTACTGACAAAGGTTCACGGAGGAGCGATCGCCAAGAAACCATCGATCAGCACTTCCGATGAGAATGTAAACAGTCGTAAAGCTTTGAACGCAGATGAGAAACAGTTGATTGCCAAATATGCGGCATCACTGATCCAGCCATACGATTTCGTATACATCGATGCGGGAACAACGACCGAGATGATGATCTCGTACATTCAGACAATCGAGGCTGTGTTCGTGACAAACGCGATCACACATGCAAAACTGCTCTCCGAGAAAGGATGCAGAGTATACATTCTCGGCGGAGAGTTCAAGTCACAGACAGAGGCAATTGTTGGAGAGGAAGCGGTGGAGACACTCGATAAATATAATTTTACCAAGGGATTCTGGGGAACAAACGGAATCAGCGTGACCAAAGGTTTTTCCACACCGGAAGTCAAGGAGGCAATGGTAAAGAAACATTCGATCGAGAATTGCAAGAAGTGTTACATCCTTGCCGATCCATCCAAATTTGATCAGATGTCGAGCGTGAAATTCGCCGAATTTGATCAGGCAACCGTACTTACGACCGGGCTGCTCAAGCCGGCATTAAAGAAATATAAGAACATTGTGGAGGTGAAATAATATGATCTATACCGTAACATTTAATCCTTCTTTGGACTACATCGTAACCGTCAATGATTTCATGACAGGCGTTGTGAACCGCACAAGCAAGGAAATCCTTTTCCCGGGCGGTAAGGGAATCAACGTATCGATGGTGCTCAGCAACTTAGGCTGCAAGAACACCGCGCTCGGCTTTATGGCAGGATTTACCGGTGAGGCGATCATCAAGATGCTGCAGCAGAAGAATATCTCAACGGATTTCATTCATGTGGAAAAAGGCACATCGCGTATCAACGTCAAGCTTCGTGCACAGAAGGAGACCGAGATCAACGGACAGGGACCGCAGATCGAATCTGCTGACATCAAGAAACTTTATGAGAAACTTGATCAGCTTCAGGATGGTGACATTTTAGTTCTCGCAGGAAGTATCCCGGATACGATGCCGGAGTCGATGTACATGGATATCATGGATTTTCTGAAAGAGAAAAAACTTAAGATCGTGGTGGATGCGACAAAAGATCTGCTTTTGAATGTTCTTCCGTTCCATCCGTTTTTGATCAAGCCAAACAATCACGAGTTGGGAGAGATGTTCCACACTGTGATCACAAAGAAAGAGGACGTCATCACATATGCGAAGAAGCTTCAGGAAAAAGGCGCCAGAAACGTGTTAATCTCGATGGCGGGTGACGGAGCCGTACTGATCACGGAAGACGGCCAGGTATTCCAGAGTGAAGCGCCGAAGGGACAGCTGATCAATTCCGTAGGTGCCGGAGATTCCATGGTAGCAGGCTTTTTGTACGGATACTTACAGAATAACGATTATGCGGATGCTTTCAAATACGGCGTATGCACCGGAAGCGCAAGCGCATTTTCCGAGGAACTTGCAACAAAGGCACAGGTAGAGGCCTTATTGGATAAAAACAAAAATTTATTTTAGGAGGGAAAAACGATGAGAATTCGAGATTTACTCGCTGCAGAGAGCATCAAATTAAACGGTGCGGCAGCCAGCAAAACAGATGTGATCAATCAGATGGTCGATCTGATGACAAAAAGCGGTAAGATTTCTGATGTCGATACTTATCGCAAAGGAGTATTTGCAAGAGAGGAAGAAGGAACAACCGGAATCGGCGAAGGAATCGCGATTCCGCATTGTAAGTCTGATGCGGTCAACAAGCCGGGACTTGCAGCAATGGTTGTGCCGGATGGCGTAGAATTTGATTCTTTAGATGGCGCTCCGGTTCACATTTTATTCCTGATCGCAGCACCGAACACAAAAGATAATGTACATCTTGATGTGCTCAGCAAATTATCCGTTCTTCTGATGGATGAGGATTTCACACAGAATCTGATCCATGCAAAGAGTGTCGATGAATTCCTTTCCATCATCGATGCAGCAGAGAATGCAAAAGATGCAGAGGAAGAAGCACAGGCGCAGCAGGAGGCTCCGAAGGGAATCCAGATTCTCGCCGTAACCGGATGCCCGACCGGAATCGCACATACTTATATGGCAGCAGAGGCATTGGAG
>CAVHWG010000102.1:3791-13485 GCA_963639645.1 Firmicutes bacterium TM09-10
TGGAGAAGAAGGCAGCAGAACTTGGCTACACAATCAAAGTTGAGACACGCGGATCAAGCGGAGCCAAGAACGTTGTAACCGACGAAGAGATCGCAAATGCAGTAGGAATCATTGTTGCAGCAGACACAAAGGTTCCGATGGAGCGTTTCAACGGAAAGAAAGTTATCGAGTGCAAGGTTGCGGACGGAATCAATAAGTCCGAAGAACTGATCAACCGCATTATGAGCGGTGATGTAAAAGAATATCACGCACAGGAAGGTGCAAGTGAGGAGAAAGAGCGCAAGAACTCCGGCAGTATCGGACATCAGATTTATACGCATCTGATGAATGGTGTATCCCACATGCTTCCATTCGTTATCGGTGGCGGAATCATGACCGCTCTGGCATTCCTGATCGATACGATCCTCGGCTACGGCGCAACCGGTGGCAGCGCATTCGGTTCCTGTACACCACTGTCCGCATTCTTTAAGTACAGCGGCGGACTTGCAATGGGACTGATGGTTCCGGTACTCGCAGGATATATCGCTTACTCGATCGCCGATCGTCCGGGACTTGCCGTCGGCTTTACCGGTGGGCTTCTCGCATCGAGCGGTAACGCACTTGTGACTGGTTATAACTGGGCAGACAACACAAGCGGCTTCCAGAAGTTTATCGCGCACAAGCGGCTTCCAGAAGTTTATCGCAGATTTTGCATTCCAGGGTGCAAATGGCGGTAACACCGTATCCGGTTTTCTGGGCGGAATCTTAGCCGGTTTCCTTGCAGGATTTATTGTACTCATGCTGAAAAAGGCATTTGCGAAGCTTCCGGCTTCACTCGACGGAATCAAGCCAACCCTGATCTATCCGTTACTTGGTATCTTGATCATCAGTATTCTGATGTGCTTTATCTTCAACCCGTTGATCGGATTGATCAACACCGGACTCAGCAACATGCTGACCGCTATTTCCGACGCAGGATTTATTACCGTACTGGGACTCATCCTTGGTGCGATGATGGCAATCGATATGGGTGGTCCGATCAACAAGGCAGCTTATGTATTCGGTTCCGGAATGCTTGCTACCGCAGCACAGATGATGGCAGACGGCGCAAGCGCCAGTGATCCGGCGGTTCAGGCCTGCTACATCGCAATGGCTTCCATCATGGTCGGCGGAATGGTTCCTCCGGTTGGTATCGCTTTGGCATGCCGTTTCTTCCCGAAGAAGTTTACCGCAGCAGAGCGCAACTCATGGGTATCGAACCTGATCATGGGATGCTCCTTCATCACAGAGGGCGCGATTCCATTTGCAGCAGCAGATCCGATCCACGTAATTCCATGTACCTTGATCGGTGCAGGTGTTGCAGGATTTTTATCCGCACTGTTTAAGTGCACACTGATGGCTCCACACGGCGGAATCTTCGTATTCGCTACCGTTGGAAACCCATTGTTATACATTGTTTCATGGGTGATCGGTTCCGTGATCACAGCTTTATTGCTCGGACTGATCAAGAAAGACGCTGAATAAATAAAACAACTTGAATGAGGTTAAGACAATGACAATCGAGGGAAAAAGCGTATACAGCGGGGTGGCGATTGGCCGCCTTGCCGTATACCACAATGCAGAAAAGCAGGTAAAACGAGAGAAAGTTACAGACATTCCGGCGGAGATCACTCGTTTTGAGGAGGCTCGCGCCAAGGCGAAGGAGCAGCTTGCAGCACTCTACGAGAAAGCCTTAAAGGAAGTCGGCGAAGTGAATGCCGCAATCTTTGAAGTACACCAGATGATGTTGGACGACCTTGATTATGTGGAATCCATCACAAATATGATCGAGACACAGGAGGTCAACGCAGAATTTGCAGTCGCATCGACCGGAGACAATTTTTCCGAGATGTTTGCATCGATGGATGACGATTACATGCGCGCACGTTCTGCCGATGTAAAAGATATTTCAAATCGTGTTGTCGCTGTATTGCAGGGACAGTCCGAGAGCGGTCTTGACGCAGATGAGCCGGTGATCCTGCTTGCCAACGATCTGGCTCCGAGCGAGACCGTACAGCTTGACAAATCCAAGGTGTTATCCTTTGTCACAAGACTCGGATCGACCAACTCGCACACCGCGATCCTTGCGAGAACGATGAATATTCCGGCTTTGATCGGCATTGATTTCCCGGAAGATGTGGACGGCAAGATGGGAATCGTTGACGGTTACGAAGGAAAATTGATCGTTGATCCTCCGGTATCCGTCTTAGAGACCTACCAGAAGAAGAAAGCCGAGGACGAGGAGAAAAAGCGCCTCCTTCAGGAGTTAAAAGGCAAAGAGAACGTCACACTTGACGGAACGAAGATCAATCTGTATGCAAACATCGGAAGTGTTGCCGACGTGGCATCCGTACTTGCCAACGATGCCGGCGGAATCGGTCTTTTCCGAAGTGAATTCCTGTATCTGGAAAGTGCGGATTATCCGACTGAGGAAGAGCAGTTTAGAGCGTACCGCAAGGTTGCGGAAGCGATGGCGGGAAAGAAAGTCATCATCCGTACACTCGATATCGGTGCGGATAAGCAGGTAGATTATTTTGATCTTGGCAAGGAAGATAATCCGGCGATGGGTTATCGTGCCATCCGTATCTGCCTGACCAGAAAGGAAATCTTTAAGACACAGCTTCGCGCGCTGTACCGCGCAAGCTACTACGGAACGATTGCGATCATGTTCCCGATGATCATCTCTGTGGACGAAGTTCATCAGATCAAGGCAATTATCGCCGAGGTTAAAGCAGAGCTGGATCAGGAAGGGGTTCCGTATAAGGATGTCGAGCTTGGTGTCATGATCGAGACTCCGGCAGCAGTCATGATCAGTGAAGATCTCGCAAAAGAAGTGGATTTCTTCTCTGTCGGAACGAACGATCTTACACAGTACACGCTGGCAATCGACCGTCAGAATCCGAAGTTGGACGCTTTTTACGATTCACACCATCCGGCAATCCTTAAGATGCTGCAGATGATCGTCGATAACGGTCATAAGGGTGGATGCTGGGTTGGTATCTGCGGAGAGCTCGGTGCGGACACGACACTGACAGAGACATTCCTCAAGATGGGATTTGATGAGCTGTCTGTCAGCCCGTCCATGATTCTTAAGGTTCGCCAGAAGATTCGTGAAACACGCCTCTAATCATAAAAACTTCATCATAAATAGTAAACGGAAGGAACGTCAGGAGAATTTCTTGACGTTCTTTTCGTTATCCTCTATCATATTAAGAAGTGTAAGAAAACCTTTGTAACAGGGCTAGGGAGAAATCTATGGAAGAAAGAACAACCAGTACTTTGTATCTGTGTGCGACACCAATCGGAAATTTGGAAGATATTACGTTCCGTGTATTGCGCACATTAAAAGAGGTGGATCTGATCGCGGCGGAGGACACGCGCAACTCGATCAAGCTATTGAATCACTTCGAGATCAAGACACCGATGACTAGTTATCATGAATATAATAAGATTGAAAAGGCGTATCAGCTCGTGGATAAGATGCGTGCAGGCAAGAATATCGCGCTTATTACCGATGCAGGAACGCCGGGCATCTCCGATCCGGGTGAGGATATCGTGCGGATCTGCTACGAGGAAGGAATTCCGGTGACTTCTCTTCCGGGAGCGGCAGCGTGTGTGACCGCAGTCACGATGTCGGGCATGCCGACGAGACGATTTGCGTTTGAGGCTTTTTTGCCGAAGGATAAGAAGGAGCATCAGGCAGTGCTCACGGAGTTGGAGCAGGAGACGCGCACGATCATTATCTATGAGGCGCCGCATCATCTGGTAAAGACGCTGACGGAACTTTCGGAGCATCTCGGCGGGGAGCGCAGACTGACGATCTGCCGGGAACTGACAAAGAAGCACGAAGAGAAAATGCAGACCACCCTTGCGGACAGTCTGCAATATTACGCGGTCAATGATCCGCGCGGAGAATATGTGCTTGTGATCGAGGGACGATCCCGCGAGGAGATGATTCGCGAGCAGCAGGCAAGCTGGGAGAGCATGAGCATCGAAGAGCACATGCAGCATTACGAATCGCAGGGCATCGACCGCAAAGAAGCGATGAAGCTTGTTGCAAAGGATCGCGGTGTCAGCAAGCGCGACATCTATCAGGCATTGTTGCAGTAGTTACTGTAATGCTTTCTCAATCTGTTCATCAAGAATCGCAAACGGCGACGGTCCGGTACGAAGGATTGCTTCATGGAAGGCAACCTTATCGAACCGATCGCCGTATTTTTGTGCATATTTGTCATGAAGCTGCCGAAACTGCAGGTAGCCCACATAATATTTCAGATAATTTCCCGGATCTTCGAGGACAAGATCGGTGATCGCATCGATCGTTTCTTCCTCACTGATACCATAATCACTCCAGAATTTCAGCATTTGGGGCTTTTTCCAACCATAATAATGAATACCGATATCAGAGCTGGCGTAAAGACTCAGTGTTGCAGCCTGATTGTGTTGCAGCAGGCTTGCGACATTCTCCGGAAGATTGGCGTAATAGTACGCCTGCATCTCGACGTAAGTCGCCCAACCTTCCGTGAAAGCAGGATAATTGAGGAGGGCCTGCACCTTCGGATCGCCGGATGCGTAGGAGGAGATCGTCTGGTAGAGATGGCCCGGAAAGCCTTCGTGTGCGAGCGTTGTAAAGTATGAGACATCGTTGTACTTGCTCGCATCATTGATGTAGATCCGGTTGTAGGAATAATCGTCGATCGGCGCGGTAATGTAGAATGCCGGCGCGAGATATTCGGACAAGGCGGGATCAACGTGACAGACCTCGTAAGTCGTATCCGGCGCAGCAGGAAAATCGGCAAGCATAGCTTTTTTCAACGTTTCGATCATTTCATTTTCATCGGTCATCGTCCATTTCGGATTGGAAGATTCGGCGAGAAGTTTCGGATTTCTGGCGATCAGATCCGAGCAAAAGGCGGTATCTTCGGAGCGCGCTTCGGCAATCTGTGCGTTGATTTCTTCGATGGACAGATCCAGACCTGTGTTGTAGGCGACAAGTGCCTCGTAGTAAGCTTTGCCGTCTTCGTATTCACAGAGTCCCCAGTTGTTTCTGCCGCAACCGAGGAGCTTTGTAAGCCCGGAGATCATCTGCGTGTAAGCCGGGATCACGTGATCGGCGATGACTTCCTGATTCTGTGCAATATAGTTTTCCTTGTCAGACGCACTTAGTCCGTCCAGGGCATCGAGTCGGTTGACGAACGTATCATATAGAAAGTTATCTTCCGGATGTTCGGTAAAGATTTCACAACCGGAGATCACTTTCATGCAGCTTTTGTCGGACATGAAGAGACCGGACTCTGCCTTTTTCTGTTCGAAAGAAAGAATATCCGAAAAGTATTCGTCCATCTGGGAGAGCAGAGTCAGATAGTCTTCCACGTCTTTCTTATCATAGAAAGAATATTCCGCGAGCAGGATCGGAAGCTGCGAAGTCACGCCACTGGAAGGTGTCAGCACTTCCTCGTAGAGCGGATATTGTGCGATCGCCTGCTGACGCACAAGGGAATCTTTAAGAAGCGCGTGCGTCAGTTTCCTCTGTGCATCGAGTGTGCGCGTCGAGTAGGAAGTAAGCTGCTTTTGCAGATCCTCGATTTTGGAGAGCGCATCTTTTTGCGTTGCCCACGAAAAACTGCCGAGGCGAACTTCCGGTGAAGTGATTCCGGCTGACTTGGGATTCTTTAGCGTGAAATGTAAGTTCATTGTGTTTGCCGTCACCTCATCCTCGAAAAGCTGGTCTACAAAAGAATCGAAGGTCTGCGAGGTTCCGGCATGGGGAAGCCCCGGAAAATTCCGGATGCATACGAAGATCGCAAGCAGCAGCGTAGCGGCGAGCAGAATGCGATATTTTTTCAGAAAGGATTTCATAGGAAAGCTCCTGTGAGCGAAATTATTATATGGTATGCATTGAAATGCTGTGTCATACCGTAAAGCGAAAAAACATATAGTGAACAAAAGCAAAAGGGGAATGGCATATGAATTATCTATGGGGTGGGATGATCGTTGTCGGTATTGTCTATGCGGTGCTGACCGGAAATCTCGACGCGGTGACAGAGCAGGCGCTTGTGTCGGCGAAAGAAGCAATCAGTTTATGTATTACGATGGCAGGGGCGATGGCTTTCTGGGTCGGAATTATGCGGATTGCGGAGCGTGCGGGAATGATCGAGCGCGCAGCGCAGAAGATGGGTCCGCTTCTTACGTTTCTTTTTCCGTCCGTGCCAAAGTCGGGTAAAGCACGCACACAGATCGCAACAAACATGGTTGCCAATGTGCTCGGACTCGGCTGGGCGGCGACTCCGGCAGGCTTATCGGCAATGAGAGAACTGCGGAAACTTGAGGCGGACACCGGGCAGGCGACGGATGCGATGTGTGATTTTCTGATCCTGAATATTTCGTCGTTGCAGTTGATTCCTGTCAGTATTATTGCGTATCGGAGTCAGTACGGATCGGTCACTCCGGCTTCTATCGTCGGCCCGGCAATCCTTGCGACATGTGCATCGACCGGTGCAGCAGTCGTGTTTATCAAGGTGCGCCAGATATTGGGGAGACACCAACTGCAGCATTGATTCCGGCAAAATGAGACAAGGAGATTATCTGTATGCATTTCATTTTATTTCTATCGAAAGCGGCGATTCCGTTTATTATTCTTTTCATTGTCGGAAATGGACTTTTGCGCCGTCAGCGTGTATATGAAGATTTTCTCGATGGTGCCAAAAGCGGTGTGCGGACAGTTATTGAAATAATGCCGACACTTGTCGGGCTGATGGTTGCGGTGGGAATCCTGCGCGCCTCCGGCTTTCTGGATTTTCTGGCGGATCTATTGGCAAAAGGACTGGCATTTACGCATTTTCCGACAGAACTCGTACCGATCGCAATCGTGAAAATGTTCTCCTCGTCCGCTGCGACCGGACTTCTGCTCGATCTGTACAAGACGCATGGAACCGACTCGATGATCGGGCTTGCCGCATCGATCATGCTCAGCAGTACAGAGACGATTTTTTATACCATGTCCATCTATTTTATGACGGTCAAGGTTAAAAAAACGCGTTATACGCTGGCAGGAGCACTTGTTGCAACGTTGGCGGGAATCGCAGCATCAGTCGCTTTGGCGCGGATGGGAATAATTTTTACATCTGTGCATAAACTGTAATATAAGAAAAGGGAAATAGGGGATGCTTTTTGAAGTGACCCCATCCCCAATATCACGGAGTTGACTTTTTGTGATAACAGAACTATAATATATACGTTGACGCGGGATGGAGCAGTCTGGAAGCTCGTCGGGCTCATAACCCGAAGGTCATAGGTTCAAATCCTATTCCCGCAATTATAGACTATATTCCAAGGAATATGGTCTATTTTTCTATCTAACGAAAGTTACATTTGCATTTACGGATCGGAGGTAACATCATGGAAGCAGTTGAACAGTTTTTGGAATGGGTAAAAGAATCGGATAACATTGTCTTCTTTGGAGGTGCGGGTGTATCCACAGAGAGCGGAATCCCGGATTTTCGAAGTGTGGACGGACTTTACAATCAGAAGTATGATTTTCCGCCGGAGACGATTTTGAGTCATACGTTTTATCGTCACAATCCGGAAGAGTTCTATCGCTTTTACCGGGATAAGATGCTTTGCCTTGATGCCGAACCGAATATTACACATAAGAAGCTATCAGAGCTGGAGCAGGCAGGCAAGCTCAAAGGCATCGTGACACAGAACATCGACGGGCTGCACCAGAAAGCGGGCAGCAAAAATGTGATGGAGCTGCACGGAAGTGTGCTGCGCAACTATTGTGAGCGCTGCTACGAGCCGATGAGTGCGGAGGAGATTCTGCATTCTGAGGGCGTGCCGAAGTGTCCGGTGTGCGGCGGTCCGGTCAAGCCGGATGTCGTGCTCTATGAGGAAGGCTTAAACCAGAAGACATTACAGGACGCAGTCTATTATATCAGCCATGCGGACATGCTCATCGTCGGCGGTACATCGCTTGCGGTCTACCCGGCAGCAGGACTGATCGATTATTATAACGGAAACAAGCTGGTCGTGATCAATAAGAGTGCGACGCCGCGCGACAAGCAGGCGGATCTTTTAATCCAGCAGGGCCTCGGCAGCGTGTTCTCGCAGATTGAATTATAATTTGGAAATATTCACAGAAAGGACGAGGAATCATCCATGAATCAGTATCAATATGAAGTAGGAGATATCGTAAAGTTAAAAAAGCCACATCCTTGCGGCAGTAACGAGTGGGAGATCCTGCGTGTCGGCGCGGATTTCCGCTTGAAATGTATGGGCTGCGGGCATCAGGTGATGGTGGCACGCAAGCTTGTCGAGAAGAATACCCGCGGACTTCGCAAGCCGGAGTAGAGAGGTACTTTGCGTACTGTTAAAAAAGGCTCGCTAGCCAAAGTTGGATTACAATGGCTTGCGAGCTTTAATTTTTGTAAACTCAATGATTTCTTTCTTGTCTTCTTCGGAAATCTTATCGAAGTAGAAAAGCAATTCTCTTTCCAGATTCGTGTTGAACTGGTATTTTTTCTTATTGGCGGGATTATTAAAAAATTCAAGGTATTCTCCGAGATCCGTGCTCGACTGTGTGGGAACCGGCGCATCGTAGGAAATATTGCGATCCACATTCATTGTAAGATGCATCAGATCATCAATTGAAATATTATATAATCCGGCTAATTTATAGAGGGCTTCCGCATCGGGAGTCCTCTTTCCTGTCTCATAATGGCTATATGTCTGGCGAACCACGCCAAGCACTTCTGCCACATAATCCTGCGTATAATTGTTTACTTTGCGTAATTCTTTTAATTTCTGAGGAAGTAGTTTGTTATTCATAGTAAAGACCACCTTTGATGTTAGTATAGTAACTTCCTATAGATTCAAATGTGAATAGTTGTAGCAAAATAGAAAACATATGTTAAAAGACGAACAAATTACACATGTATATTAGTTACATTTCGTAGCAAAAAACATCATTTAACCCCATAAGAAATCTGTATCCATTATATATTTTGCCCAAGTGAAGCTGAGAGTTTCTACATTTTATAAGGCTTTTTTTGGCAAAAAGTAACAAAGTGTAGCGAAAAGTAAAAAGAGAGGTTAACATTCCGTAGCATTAAAACGATATAAATGTTACAAGACGTAGCAAAAGGAATTGTTCATACAAAGAAGAAGCAAAAGAACACGGAGGTAGCAATGTTAAAAATATCTTTAAAACCAGGTCAGTACATCAATATCGGGGATGATATCCGTGTCGTATTCGCCGGAGGAACCGGCAACAATATTCGATTGCTGATCGATGCGCCACGAGAAGTTCCGATTGCAAGAAATACGGCAGAACGAAATCCGGAAAGAAGAAAGGATACTTATTATAAGGAGAATCCAATTTCGGAAGAGGCGCAGCAGGAAATCAAGCGTATTCTCTGGAAAGAACGTGCAAAGAATGGCACTCATTCAGAGAGATAACAGAACAACTCAGGTAATAGGCGGAGAACAACCCGGGATTCTCTGCTTGTTATAGATCTGGTGTATCTTTCGATGCACCGCAAGTAACACCTCGGGGAAGGGAATCCCGGAGGACACAACATAATAACCCCTTCGTTTCAAAGAGAATGTTGGGGATCAAGGAGGAAAATATTATGGTAGTACAACACAACATGCAGGCGATGAACGCCAACAGAATGCT
>CAVHWG010000103.1:0-3426 GCA_963639645.1 Firmicutes bacterium TM09-10
ACCAGACAGCCGTTGATATCAACGTTGTACAGGGTGAGAGACAGTTCGCAAGAGACAACAAGTCACTCGGACAGTTCCGTCTCGACGGTATCCCGCCAGCACGTCGTGGAGTACCACAGATCGAGGTTACATTCGATATCGATGCCAACGGTATCGTAAACGTATCCGCTAAGGATCTTGGAACCGGTAAGGAGCAGCATATCACAATTACTGCAGGTTCTAACATGTCCGATGAGGAGATCGATAAGGCAGTCAAGGAAGCTGCTGAGTTCGAGGCTCAGGATAAGAAGAGAAAAGAAGCAATCGATGCAAGAAACGAAGCTGAGAGTTTTGTATTCCAGACAGAGGATGCATTAAAGCAGGTTGGCGAGCAGATCGATGCAGCAGATAAGTCTGCCGTAGAAGCTGATATCGCAACTGTTAAGTCCTTCCTTGAGGCACATCCGGAAGCTGACCAGATGACAGAGGCTGATGTAGCCGAGCTTAAGGCAGCACAGGAGAAACTGACAGAGAGCGCACAGAAGGTATTCGCTAAGATGTATGAGCAGGCACAGGCTGCACAGGGAGCCGCAGGTGCAGGCCCTGACATGAGCAACATGGGCGGTGCAGCAGGTCCTGATATGAATGCAGGTGCTTCACAGGGTGCTGATGATGATGTCATCGATGCAGACTTCAAAGAAGTTTAATTAAGAGTAATGAATAAAAGTATATGGGGTTTTCGGTTTTGCCGAAAACCCTATGTGCGGATATAAGGGTTTGATATTATGGCAGAGAAAAGAGATTATTATGAGGTGTTAGGAATCCCTAAGACCGCAACGGAGGCTGAAATCAAGAAGGCGTTCCGTACAACCGCAAAGAAGTATCATCCGGATATGCATCCGGGCGATAAAGAGTGCGAGGAAAAGTTCAAAGAAGCGCAGGAAGCCTATGCGGTACTCAGCGATCCGGATAAGAGAAGACAGTATGACCAGTTCGGCCATGCCGCTTTTGACGGCAGTGCAGGCGGAGCCGGTGGTTTTGACTTTTCGGGAATGGACATGGGTGACATCTTCGGCGACATCTTCGGTGATTTCTTCGGAGGCGGATCAAGACGCGGACCGAGCAACGGCCCTGCAAAAGGCGCCAATGTTCGTCTGAGTGTGCGCATTACATTTGAGGAAGCAGTCTTTGGATGCTCCAAGGAACTGGAATTTTCATATAAGGAAGAGTGTTCGACCTGTCACGGTAACGGCGCTAAGCCGGGTACATCACCGGAAACATGTAGCAAGTGTGGCGGTAAAGGTAAAGTTGTTTATTCGCAGCAGTCCCTGTTTGGCATGATGCAGAATGTCCAGACCTGTCCGGACTGTCATGGTAAAGGCAAAGTTGTAAAAGAGAAGTGTCCGAACTGTCACGGAACCGGATATATCGCAAAGAAGATCAAGAAGACGGTTGAGATTCCGGCAGGTATCGATAACGGACAGTGCGTTCGTGTGCGTGACTACGGTGAACCGGGTGTCAACGGCGGACCGAGAGGCGATCTTCTCGTGGAAGTGATCGTTGCCAGAAATCCGGCATTCGAGCGCCAGGATATGAATATTTTCTCTAAGGCGTCGATCAGTTTTGGTATTGCAGCACTTGGCGGAGATATCCGTATCAAGACGGTTGATGGTGATATCATCTATACGGTGGCACCGGGAACACAGAGCGGAACAAGAATCCGTCTGAAAGGCAAGGGAGTTCCTTCCATCCGTAACAAGGCGGTGCGTGGAGATCATTATGTGACACTGATCGTAAATACGCCGACCGGACTCAGCAAGGAAGCAAAAGATGCACTTCGACGCTTTGACGAGCTGACCGGAGGATCGCTGACCAAAGAGGGAGGCGCAACAACGGGCGGCAAGGAAAAGAAGAAGGGATTTATGGATAAGATCAAAGAATCCTTAGACGATTTATAAGAGAATGTATATAAAACCTGCAGAGAATTTTCTGCAGGTTTTGTCTGTATTTGTGTATCTGCTATTTTATGCAAATTCACTATTTACTTTGTACCACCAAATGTTGTATTATGAGCCTGGTAGTGAAAATTCTGCGCCTACATCTAGAGGAATGTGTGGGCGGTGCTGTGTGGACGATTTGGTATGGAGGGGTTGTGCGGATGACGCTTGAAAATGAACGCAGAGCATTAGAAGAACAACGCCGCACGCTTGAGCGGGAACGACAGGAATTTACGCGGAAGGTTGAAATTGAAGATCGCAGGCTCGAGCAGCAACAGAAGCTGTTTGACATGAAGTTTAAGATCCTTGAGGAAGAACTGGTCAAACTCGCCTCTGAGAAGGAACATGTGCAGAAACAGAAGGCCTTTTACCAACGTGTGCACGCCTTTGAATTTTACAGCTCGGGTGCTTCAAGAGAGGCTGCACCGAAGGAGAATGTGGTTAAGGGAGAACTGTTTTTCTCCGGTGTGGGCAATAAGCAGTCACTTAAGAAGCGTTACAAGGATCTGATCAAGATCTATCATCCGGACAATCTGGATGGGGATAAGGAGACGATCCAGGAGATCAACAGTGAGTATAATAAACTTTGTGCGCTGTACAAGGTTTAGGAAAGAATGAGAGAGTATGGATAGACAGTCATTAATTGAGGGATTGCAGAAGGCATTTGACGGGGATGACCGTCAGCGTAACACCGAGGACACATCGGATGTGGAGTACAAAGGCGATACGAATTCGCTGTATGTGAAGAGACAGAAGATATTTGACATGCAGAGTGGACAGCCGGAGCAGCTGCACGAGATGTCGGAAGAAGAAATATTTGAGCGGTTACATAAGGAACGCCATTAAGGAAGGGTGGAAGCCCTTCTTTTTCACTGTATATACGAATTGAATTACGAATTTGGAAAGGAAAACGCGATGAAGTGGAAGAAATACACGATTGAGACGACAACGGCAGCTGAGGATTTTATGAGCTCCATGCTGATGGATCTTGGAATTGAAGGCATTGAGATCGAGGATAATATTCCTCTCAGCAAGGAAGATCAGGCGGATATGTTTATTGATTTTCTGCCGGAACTTCCACCGGATGAGGGCATCAGCCATGTGAGCTTCTATATTGAGGAGGACGGCAGTGACCAGACGGAAATCTTAAAACAGGTGAAGACCGGACTTGAGAACCTGCGCAGCATGGTGGAAGTCGGATCGGGAGTGATCTCTTCGTCCGAGACGGAGGATCTGGACTGGATCAACAACTGGAAGAAATATTTTTCATCCTTTACGATCGAGGATATTCTGATCAAACCAACCTGGGAAGAATTAAAGGAAGAGGATAAGGATAAGTTCCTGATCGAGATCGATCCGGGCATCTCTTTCGGAACCGGAAAGCACGAGACCACGCAGCTTTGTATCCGTCAGCTTTTAAAATATATTCGCGGAAATGCGGATTATACGC
>CAVHWG010000103.1:3436-16615 GCA_963639645.1 Firmicutes bacterium TM09-10
GCCGGAGGACAAGCATCCGAAGGTGTTGGATGTGGGATGCGGAAGCGGAATTCTTTCCATCGTTGCATTAAAGCTCGGTGCAAGAGAAGTAATTGGAACCGATCTGGATGCGGATTGTATGATATCAACCAGAGATAATATGCAGGTGAATCATCTGGACCCGGATCTTGGTAAATTTTATGTCGGAAATCTGATCGACGACGAGGAATTGCAGAAGACAGTCGGAACCGAAGAGTATGAGATCGTTGTCGCAAATATTCTTGCGGATGTCATTATCCCGATGGCTCCGGTTATTCCGGCGCGCCTGAAAGAAGGAGGATACTTTATCACATCCGGAATCATTGATTTCAAGGAGAGTGAGGTCAGGGATGCGATTGAAGCTGCCGGGCTTACGGTTGTAGAAACCAACCATCAGGGTGAGTGGGTTAACATTACCGCACAGAAGATTACAAAGTAGAACAGACGGAGAAGACGATGTATCAGTTTTTTGTAGAACAACAGCAGGTGCGGGGGGATCGCATTGTAATTACCGGCACAGATGTCAATCATATCGTCAATGTCCTTCGCATGAAGCCGGGCGAGAAAGTCCGCATCAGTGATTCTGCGGAGCGCGCTTTCTTCTGCCATATCGAGGAACTATCGCAGGATGAAGTGTGGCTCGGCATTGATGAGCAGGATGAACTCGGAACGGAGTTTGCACATAAAGTCTACCTGTTTCAAGGACTCCCGAAGGGGGACAAGATGGAACTGATCATACAGAAAGCGGTGGAACTTGGAGTGAGTGAAATCATTCCGGTTGCCATGAAAAACTGTGTGGTCAAACTGGATGAGAAGAAGGCGGCAAATAAGGTGAAGCGCTGGCAGGCGATCGCGGAGAGCGCGGCAAAGCAGTCGAAGCGCACGGTGATCCCGGAAGTCGCGATGCCGATCAGCTGGAAGGAAGCAGTCGGTAAGGCAAAGGAACTTGATATTACGCTGGTTCCGTATGAGAATGAGCGCGGTCTGCAGGCGACAAGAGAGATTATGCAAAGTATTCCGGACGGCGCATCGATCGGTGTGATGATCGGACCGGAAGGCGGGTTTGCACCGGAGGAGATCGCGCAGGTGGACGGTAATATGCACCGTATCTCGCTCGGAAGACGCATTCTCCGCACGGAGACGGCTGGACTTGCGACACTTTCTATGTTAATATATACACTTGACGTGTAACTATTCAGAATGCTGTACGGGCGGGAAAACACGACTTGTCGTGTGGTTTTGCGAATACATGTGGGAAGTTATGAATAGTACCTTGATATAAAGCATGAGTAAAGAGGACAAAATGGAAGCTTATCTGGATAATTCCGCCACGACACGGTGCAACCGTCATGCGGCGGATCTTATGATGAAATTACTGACTGAGGATTACGGCAATCCTTCGTCGATGCATAACAAGGGTGTGATCGCCGAAAACTATATGAATGACGCGCGCAAGAAGATTGCCCGGACACTGAAGGTGCAGGATAAGGAAATCTGTTTTACTTCAGGGGGTACGGAATCAAACAATCTTGCAATCATCGGAGCGGCAGAGGCGAATCAGCGTAGCGGAAAGCATGTGATTACGACCGCAATCGAGCATCCTTCCGTATCGGCAACGATGGTGTATCTGGAGGAACATGGTTACGAAGTGACGTATCTTCCGGTCGATCACGACGGTGTGATCTCACTGGAAGATCTGGAAAAAGCGATCCGCCCGGATACGATTCTGGTATCACTGATGATGGTCAACAATGAGATCGGTGCGGTGGAACCGATCGCAGAGGCGGGAGCACTCATTAAGAAGACCAATCCGAATACGCTTTTTCACGTGGATGCGATTCAGGCATATGGCAAAATACGCATTTTCCCATCGAAGATGAACATTGATCTCTTGAGCGTCAGCGGACATAAGATCCACGGCCCGAAGGGAAGCGGTTTCCTCTATATCAAGGATAAGACGAAGATCCATCCGCTCATCAACGGCGGTGGACAGCAGAAAGGCATGCGTTCCGGCACGGAGAATGTTCCGGCGATTGCGGGACTCGGTGTGGCTGCGGAGATGATCTATGCGGATTTCGATGAGAAGATCGAGCAGATGTATGCGCTTCGAGAGCATTTTATCGAGGCGGTGCAGAAGATACCGGGCGTAAGTGTCAACGGAAAGCAGACAAGAGAGAATGCGCCGCATATCGTGAGTGTCAGCGTGGAAGGTGTGCGTGCGGAAGTTATGCTGCATGCGCTTGAGGACAAGGAGATTTATGTTTCGGCAGGAAGTGCCTGCTCATCGAATAAACCTTCGGTCAGCCATACGTTAAAAAGTATCGGCTTAAAACCGGCACTGCTGGATTCGACGATCCGCTTCAGTTTTTGTGTCGATACCACAATGGAAGAGATTGATTATGCATTGGATGCGATGAAACAGATGATTCCGATGCTTCAGAAATATACAAGACATTAAGGAGAAACAGTATGTATAAGGCTTTTTTGATCAAATATGCAGAGATCGCGATCAAGGGTAAGAACCGCTATCTGTTTGAGGATGCACTGGTACACAACATTGAGTATCAGCTTAAGAATGTGGACGGCGAGTTTACTGTGCGCAAGGAGAACGGACGTGTCTATGTGGAGACGGACGGAGAGTACGATTACGATGAGACCGTTGAGGCTCTGCAGCGCGTGTTCGGTATCGTTGGAATCTGCCCGGTCGTACTGGTTGAGGACCAGGGATTTGACCAGCTTGCAGCGGATGTGATCGCGCATGTGGATGCGGCTTATCCGGACAAGAATTTTACCTTTAAGGTTGATGCGAGACGTGCAAGAAAAAATTATCCGATGACTTCCATGGAAATCAATGCGGCAGTCGGAGAGAAGATTCTCGAGGCATTTCCGGAGACGAAGGTGGATGTGCATCATCCGCAGGTCATGATCCATGTGGAGATCCGCCCGATGATCAATATCTATTCGACTGAGATTCCGGGACCGGGCGGAATGCCACTCGGCACAGCGGGACGCGCAATGCTTCTCTTATCCGGAGGAATCGACAGCCCGGTAGCAGGATACATGATCTCAAAGCGAGGTGTTACGCTTGAGGCAACCTATTTCCATGCACCGCCTTACACAAGTGAGCGCGCAAAACAGAAAGTCATCGATCTTGCAAAGAAGGTGGCAAAATATTCGGGACCGGTCCGCCTTCGCGTGGTTAACTTTACGGATATTCAGTTGTACATTTATGAGAAGTGTCCGCATGAGGAACTGACGATCATCATGCGCCGCTATATGATGAAGATTGCGGAGCATTTTGCAAAAGAGGGCAAGTGCCTCGGCATGATCACCGGAGAGAGCATCGGACAGGTTGCAAGCCAGACGATGCAGTCGCTTGCGGTCACCAATGAAGTATGCGGGATGCCGGTATACCGTCCATTGATCGCAATGGACAAGCAGGATATCGTGGCAATCGCCGAGAAAATCGATACCTACGAGACTTCAATCCTTCCTTACGAGGATTGCTGTACGATCTTCGTTGCAAAGCATCCGGTTACGAAGCCGAATCTGAATATCATTAAGAGATCCGAGCGAAAACTTGATGAGAAGATCGATGAACTGATGCAGACAGCGATCGAGACGACAGAGACGATCATGGTAGAAGCAGAGTAAAAATAACGACCTGCAAGCTCGCTTGCAGGTCGTTTAAAATGCTATATGTTGTTGTCGATACCGATTATCCGATGATGTATGGCTTTAATACCTCAAGGATCTCATCGAGGTTGGTCTCGGTGTGAATAGCCAGATCGATTGGTTTAGATAAATCTAAACTGAAGATACCCATGATGGATTTAGCATCAATAACGTATCTTCCTGAAATTAAATCAAAGTCGTAATCGAACTGAGAAATCGTGTTTACAAATGATTTTACTTTTCCAATTGAGTTTAATGAAATCTGTACTGTTTTCATAATGAAAACCTCCTTACTTAGCTATTACTATCTATCTCTGATAGTAAAGGTTTTTTTGGAAAAAGTC
Source organism: Firmicutes bacterium TM09-10 (assembly GCA_963639645.1). Lineage (GTDB taxonomy): Bacteria > Bacillota > Clostridia > Lachnospirales > Lachnospiraceae > Roseburia. The sequence goes on from CAVHWG010000103.1 coordinate 7,474, forward strand.
AATTGTATTAGAGGAGAAAAAATGAAAAAAGCGGCATTACACAATTTAGGATGTAAAGTAAATGCATATGAGACGGAGGCAATGCAGCAATTGCTCGAGGAAGCGGGATATGAGATCGTATCATTCCACGAGAAAGCGGATGTATATGTGATCAATACATGCTCCGTTACCAATATGGCAGACCGCAAGTCGCGCCAGATGCTGCACCGTGCGAAGAAGATGAACCCGGATGCTGCCGTGGTTGCGGCGGGCTGTTACGTGCAGACGAAAGAAGAGGAAGCCAAGCTGGATCTTTCCATCGATATACTGATCGGCAACAACCAGAAGAATGAGCTGGTAAGCCGTTTGGATGAATTCTTTGCGGAGCGCGGTGTGGAAGAAAGGCCGGAGAAAGTGGAGGCTGTCGTTGATATCAACCATGAGCCGCAGTGCTTCGAGGAGATGTCACTGACGAAGACGGCGGAGCACACGCGCGCGTTTGTGAAGGTGCAGGACGGCTGCAATCAGTTTTGCAGCTACTGTATCATTCCTTATGCGCGAGGACGAGTGCGAAGCCGCGATATCGAGAGCGTGTTGAAGGAGATTCGCGGGTTGGCCGCCAAAGGCTATCAGGAAGTGGCACTCGCCGGAATTCATCTGAGTTCCTATGGCGTAGACTGCGAGGAAAGTCTGCTTCATCTGATTCAGGAGATCCATAAGATCGACGGTATCCGCCGTATTCGTTTGGGATCTCTGGAGCCGCAGATCGTGACGGAGGAGTTTGCGAGAGAACTTTCTTCGATGGAGAAGATCTGTCCGCATTTTCATCTGTCTCTGCAGAGCGGATGCGATGCAACTTTAAAACGAATGAACCGTAAATATACCGCGGCACAGTATGAAGAGGGTTGCAGGCTGTTGCGCAAGTATTTTGAGCATCCGGCAATCACGACCGATGTGATCGTGGGATTTCCGGGGGAGACCGAGGAAGAATTTGAAGTGACAAAGGCATTTTTGGAGAAGATCCATTTCTACGAGATGCATATTTTTAAATATTCCAAGCGTCAGGGAACACGTGCGGCAGTCATGGAAAATCAGGTGCCGGAGGAGATCAAGACGAAGCGCAGTGCCGAACTGATCGCTTTGTCCGAGCGGATGTCGAACGAATTTCGTGCATATTATCTCGGAAGAGAAGAGGAAGTACTGTTTGAGGAACCAGCGGAAATCGACGGAGAAGAGCTGTATGTCGGCTATACGAAGGAGTATGTCAAGGTGGCAGCTGCATCGAAAAAACACCTTGAAAATGTGATGGTGCGCGGCACGATCACGAAGGCTCTGACCGATGAGATTTATTATATGGAGCAATAACGGTTGTATTTTCATACATTTTCGTTTACAATAAATAGAACAGGGCTTGTTGTAAAATAAGACAAGAACAGGGGCGGCAAATATGGAGAACTTAAATAATACACAATTTTTTACAGTACAAAAAGAACCGGAGTTACAGGTTAAGGATGTTCTTGAGATCGTATTCCGTGCATTGAGCGAGAAGGGATACAATCCTGTGAATCAGATCGTTGGATACATTATGTCCGGAGACCCGACTTATATTACGAGTCATAATAATGCGAGAAGTCTGATCATGAAAGTTGAGAGGGACGAGCTTGTAGAGGAAGTGTTACGGGCTTATATTAAGAATAATTCCTGGAACTAATCCGGCACGGGAGAATTATGCGGATTTTAGGATTGGATTTTGGTTCAAAGACAGTCGGCGTTGCGGTGAGCGATGAACTTCTGATCACGGCACAGGGTGTGGAGATCATTCGAAGAAAATCACCGTCGAAGCTGCGACAGACACTGGCGCGAATCGATGAACTGGTAGGCGAGTACGGCGCAGAGCGGATCGTGCTTGGCTACCCTAAAAATATGAATAATACAGAGGGCGATCGCTGCGAGAAAACGAAGGAGTTTATGGAACTCCTTAAGAAGCGTTGCAATCTTCCGGTTGTTTTGTGGGACGAACGTCTGACAACCGTTGCGGCAGACAATTCCATGATGGAGATGGGGATTCGCCGTGAAAATCGAAAGGAATATGTAGATGAGATCGCTGCAATCTTTATTTTGCAGGGATATTTGGATTATTTATCAAATCACCCGCAGGAGCTTCAGGCGGCTGATGTTGAAACAGAGGATAGATAAATGGAGAAAATCAGTTTTGTTGATCCACAGACCGAAGAGGTTGTGGAATTTGCAGTTGAGGAAGAGACCCAGCTGAACGGAATTAAGTATTTACTTGTCTCGGACGGTAATGAGACCGGGGACAGTGAAGCATACATTTTAAAAGAATTAAAGACACAGGATGAGGAAGTATTTTACGAGATGGTGGACGACGATGTAGAGTTTGCAGCTATCGCGAAAGTATTTGCTGAACTTGCGGATGAAGAAACAGAACTTTTATATTAAAAGTGAACGGAATCAATTTTTGGAGGTAATATGAAGAAACAGGAAAAACTAAATAGTAGTAAGCTCAAGATCATTCCATTGGGAGGATTGGAGCAGATTGGTATGAATATTACTGCCTTTGAGTACGAAGACAGTATTATTGTTGTGGACTGCGGTCTGTCATTCCCGGAAGATGATATGTACGGTGTCGATCTTGTCATCCCGGATGTGACGTATCTGAAGGAGAATATCGACAAGGTCAAAGGCTTTTTTATCACACATGCCCATGAGGATCATATCGGAGCGATCCCGTATGTGCTGCGTGATATCAATGTGCCGATCTATGCGACCAAACTGACCACAGCCATCATTGAGCATAAGCTTGAGGAGCATGATCTTCTCAAGAAAACAAAGCGTAAAGTTGTAAAATACGGACAGCACATCAACCTTGGCTGTTTCCGTGTGGAATTTATCAAGACAAACCACAGTATCCAGGATGCGGCAGCGCTTGCCATCTATTCGCCGGCAGGAATCGTTGTGCACACCGGAGACTTTAAGGTGGATTACACACCGGTATTCGGTGATGCGATCGATCTGCAGAGATTCGGTGAGATCGGTAAGAAAGGCGTGCTCGCTTTACTGTGCGACAGTACGAATGCGGAGCGCCCGGGATTTACAAAGTCTGAGAAATCGGTAGGAAAGACACTCGACAATATCTTTGCCGAGCATAAAAATACAAGAATCATTATCGCGACATTTGCTTCAAACGTAGACCGTGTACAGCAGATCATCAACTCTGCGGACAAATTCGGCCGCAAGGTTGCAATCGAGGGAAGAAGTATGGTTAACATCATTTCCATTGCTTCGGAGCTCGGTTATCTGTCGCTGCCGGATAATATTCTGATCGATGCGGATCAGCTGAAAAATTATCCGGATGAGCAGACGGTCATTATTACAACGGGAAGTCAGGGAGAGTCGATGGCGGCATTGTCGCGTATGGCATCCGGCACGCACCGCAAAGTTACGATCAAGCCAAATGATACGATCGTGTTCAGCTCTCACCCAATTCCGGGTAACGAGAAGTCGGTCACAGGTGTGATCAATGATCTTATGCGCAAAGGCGCTGATGTTATCTTTGAAGATGTACACGTTTCGGGACATGCCTGCAGAGAGGATATCAAGCTGATCTACTCTTTGGTAAATCCGAAGTATTCGATCCCTGTACATGGTGAGTATAAGCACCTTGTGGCACAGGCGAAGATCGCGGAAGAACTTGGATATGATCATGACCATATCAAGATTCTTTCTTCCGGTGATGTACTGGAGATTGATGAGAACGGTGCTGAGGTGACCGGACATGTGCAGGTCGGCAATGTCATGGTTGACGGACTTGGTGTCGGTGATGTCGGCAATATCGTACTTCGTGATCGCCAGCGTCTGGCAGAGGATGGTATCATCATCGTTGTTATGACCCTCGAATCGGGAAGCGGACAGCTTCTTGCAGGGCCGGATATCGTTTCGCGAGGATTTGTATATGTGCGTAATTCCGAAAGCCTGATGGATGAGGCAAAGACGGTACTTGACCGCACGATGGAATATTGTATGGACCACAATATCACAGACTGGGGCAAGATCAAGAATGAGGTCAAGGACGCTCTGGGTGATTTTGTATGGAAAGAAACAAAGAGACGTCCGATGATCATGCCGATCATCATGGAAGTATAGGACCGCAGGTTAGGAGCGTAAGTATGGACATTAACAGGGCATTATTTTCCTTTATCAAAATTGCATTTCTGGTGATGGTGATCCTTCTCGTTGTGTATGCGACGATTCATCTGAGCAAGACCGGTTACGAGTATGGATATCGCCTTTATACAGAGACCGCAGTGGATGAGGCACCGGGTGAGGATGTTCTTGTGCAGGTAAAGCCGGATATGTCCAATAAGCAGATTGCACAGATGTTGCAGGAGAAAGGGCTTGTAAGAGACAGCAAGCTTTTCTATCTGCAACTGAAACTGTCTGCATACAGTCACAGTATTGAGCCGGGTGTGTACACGCTCAATACTTCGATGACACCGAAGGAACTGATGATCGCAATGTCACCGGAGGAGTCGACCGAGTCAACTGAATCGACGGAAGGCACGGATACGACGGAGATTGTGACAACGGAAGAGTAGTGTCTGGTTGAGGGTTAAAATATGATAGTGGACGAACGTCTGGTGACCTATATCAATTCGTTGGATACGGGAAATACACCGATACTCGATACCATCGAACGGGAAGCTCTGGATACCTATGTGCCGATTATTCGCAAGGAGATGCAGAGCTTTTTGAAATTGCTGCTTGCGATGATGAAACCGAAAAGGATTCTTGAGGTCGGTGCGGCAGTCGGTTTCTCATCGATTCTGATGGCGGAGTATGCGTCGGCGGATTGCAGGATCGTCACCATTGAAAATTATGAAAAACGAATCCCGATCGCGCGGGAAAATTTTAAGCGCGCGGGAAAGGAAGAGCAGATTACGCTTTTGGAGGGTGATGCGGCAGAAATTCTGCCGACACTCGATGAGCCGTTTGATCTCATTTTTATGGATGCGGCGAAGGGGCAGTATATCAACTTTATGCCGGAGATCATGCGCTTGTTGAAGACCGGCGGAACGTTGGTGTCCGATAATGTGCTGCAGGACGGGGATATCATCGAGTCCCATTATGCGGTGACGAGGCGCAATCGAACGATATATAAGAGAATGAGAGAGTATCTGTACGAACTGACACACCGAAAGGATCTGGTGACGGCGGTGTTGCCGATCGGAGACGGAATCACAGTGAGTACGAAGGTGGAAGAGAACAATGAGAGACGTTGAATTACTTGTTCCGGCGAGCAGCCTGGAAGTATTAAGAATTGCAGTTATCTATGGAGCGGATGCGGTCTATATCGGCGGTGAGGCATTCGGACTCCGCGCCAAGGCGAAAAACTTCTCGAAGGAGGAGATGGCGCAGGGTATCGCCTTCGCGCATGCACATAATGTCAAGGTATATGTGACCGCCAACATTCTGGCACACAATTATGACTTAAACGGTGTGCGTGAATATCTGACGGAACTTGAGAATATGAAGCCGGATCGTCCGGACGGACTGATCATTGCGGACCCGGCGGTATTTACGATCGCGGGTGAGGTGGCACCTCACATTGACCGCCATATCAGCACACAGGCAAACAACACGAACTACGGAACGTTCCAGTTCTGGCAGAAACTTGGGGCAACACGTGTCGTTACGGCGCGCGAGTTATCGCTTCGAGAGATCAAAGAGATCCGTGCAAACATTCCGGACGATCTGGAGATTGAGACATTTATCCACGGGGCAATGTGTATCTCTTATTCCGGTCGATGTCTGCTTTCCAATTATTTTACGGGACGTGATGCGAATCAGGGAGCCTGCACACATCCTTGTCGCTGGAAGTATTCGGTTGTCGAGGAGAAGCGGCCGGGCGAGTATCTTCCGGTATATGAGAATGAGCGCGGTACCTACATCTTTAATTCCAAGGATCTGTGTATGATCGAGCATATTCCGGACATGATCGATGCGGGAATCGACAGTTTCAAGATCGAAGGACGTATGAAGACCGCTTTGTATGTGGCGACGGTCGCGCGCACTTACCGCAAGGCGATCGACGATTATCTGGAATCACCGGAAAAGTATCAGGCGAATATGTCGTGGTATCTTGAGCAGATCAAAAGCTGCACATACCGTCAGTTTACGACCGGCTTTTTCTACGGAAAGCCGTCGGAAGAGACGCAGATCTATGACAACAACACATATGAGAAAGGTTATACGTATCTTGGCATTGCCGGAGAGAAAAATGATGCCGGAATGTACCGCCTTGAGCAGCGCAATAAGTTCTCGGTCGGCGAGACGATCGAGGTTATGAAGCCGGACGGACGTAATATCGAGGTGACCGTGCGCGCCATGACGGATGAGAAGGGTGAGGCGATGGAATCCTGTCCGCATCCGCAGCAGATATTCTATGTGGATCTGGGCATTCAGGTTGATGAGTATGATATCCTGCGCAGACGTGAGGATGAAGCGATCGCCTTGGATTAAAATCGAATAACTCGTTAAGAAAAGATTAAGAAAACACCCTCTGTTCCTTCGTTGCGAAAGGACAGAGGGTGTGCTAGTATTATAAATAAAGTGAGTGCATGAGGAGGATTTGTATGAGGAAGAATTTGAAAAAGATGATTGCATTTATATGTGCGATCACGATGATGATCACGCTTGTTCCGGCACGCGCCGAGGCAGCGACAAAGAAGGCGGCTTTTGCAAAAAGTTATACCGCTTTGTATGAGAATGATACGAACAAGGGTGTGTATACCTACACTGTCAAGAATTTGATCAAAGGCCAGAAGGTCAAATGGTCAATTTCCGGAACCGGTAAGAGTTACGCAAAATTGAAGAAGACTGCGACAAGTGTTTCGGGGACGACTTCTTCCAATAAGCTGACAATCCGCACGAAAAAGAAGACTGCGGCGAAAAATAAGACAGTGATCGTGACCGCTAAAGTTTATAGTGCAAACGGAACGCTGCAGGCAACGATAAAATCTAAAACCGGAAAGATCAAGGTAAAACCGACAAAGATCCAGGTCCTTTCCAGTGATTGGGATGGCAAGACGTTTCTTGTAAACGAGACTTATCAGATGCGTTATAAGATCACTCCGGCCAATGCGACCAGCACCAATGTGTGGTCCGTAACCGATGACGCCGGAAACGATGTATCGTACATTTCCAAGACCGGTGCGTTTACACCGAAGGAAGAGGGGAATTTTGTGATCTCCGTAAAGTCGAAGATCGGCTCAAAAGTGATCGCAGAAGACAGTATGGATGTGACGGTAAAGACAACCATGATTGATGCCAAGCAGACCGCAGCCGATACACTTGTTGCGGTATATTCCGGCAATGCGAAAAATGTGGTTGATACGAAGAATCTTAAGATTACAAATGCTGTGGGTAACGATATTGTGATCAAGAAGACGAACTTTTCGGCAGATGGCAAAGAAGTGACCATGACAACAGGTTCAATTCTGATAGATGGTGCAATGTACACCGTGTCGGATGGCGTGTCGAGTTATCGAGTGATCGCGCGTGTCGGTACCCCGGTCAGAATGGAAATTTTAAATTCCCAGGTAACCGTCAATAAGGCGACACCAATCGAGTATGCACTCTATGACGCGGACGAAATTGATGTAAAGGCTGCATATCCGGGGGACGTCGTTACGGATGATGCGGTTACAAAGATTACAAACGGATATATTACCAAAAATTTTGAGATTTATATGACATCGGTTGGAGCATCCGGAACCATTAAGCTGGATTATACTTCCAAAGAGAACAAAAAACTGGCACTTTCCGCAACAGCAACCGTTACCTGTGTGGCTGCGAATACTTCGAGTGATACAAATTTTACATTTACTGAGAGCGCAGCAAAACCAAATTATGATACGACCGGATATAAGGACAATCGCTCCGTTGCAGCCGGAAGCAATTATTATGTACATTTCCGTGCTTTGGATGATGATAAGACAGAGATCGCATATGATGCGATCAAGTTTGAGTCCGCAGATCCGGATACGCTGCTGATCAATCAGGCAAGTGACGGAACTGTGACGGCAACTGCAGTCAAGACAGGAACGGTCAATGTGACTGTGACCGCAACCTACGGTAAGATGGATTATACCTATCAGTATGAGGTGACCGTGGCGGAGCCGTCTTACTTAAAGACACTGACACTCAGCAACAGTGTGCTTTTGATGTCCAATGTACAGGTATACGGTTACAAAGGCTATATCAATGTTGAAGGAAGAGATCAGTATGGCCGTCAGATTGATCTGACGGATGAGACGGTAAGTATTACGGATAACAATACATTGAAGATGAATATGGTAACTTATGATGCGGCAAATGATCGTCTTGTGGTCGATACGACCGGACGTACCGCAGGGACTTATCGTTATACGGCGGTGATGACCATGAATGGGCATAAGGCATCCGCAGATTTTGTGATCGAAGTACAGGCACCTCCAAGTAACGGAGCATCTACTTATAAGATTGAGATGGACCATCCGGTACTGGATCTGCAGATCGAAAATGGTATGAGTTCTACGGACCTTATCACATCCAAGAATGTAGCGGTAAGACTTGCAGAGTATCGTGGTGGCGTATTTTACAATTATGTAAATATTCAGTCGGCCAAGATTACAAAAGACGGAAATTATTATAGTTCCGATCTTGCTCAGACGGCTTCTTCGACCGAACTAAATGCGGGAAGCGGACAGGTGATCACTCTGAATGCGGTAACATTGAACAAAGATGTATGTACAAAGGCGCAGACCGGAATGTATTCGCTTGAGTTGAGGTTCTACCCGAGCAATACAACATCAGCAACATTGGCATCAGCTACAGCACTTCTTGAGGTGACGGATAGTCAGATCAGTCCGCAGGTTGTTGTTGTCCGTACAAATGCAAACAAGACCTGCAAGACGGCTTTGGAGCTTGCACAGAATTGTCTGGAGGTGCAGGGAGTAAACGGAACGATCGTATCTTGTGAGGTAACCGGAAGCAACAGTGCAGATGGAAATTATGCGATCGCAGCTGGATATGCACTTAATGTGAAGTCGGTTGTTGTACAGGTGAAGACTACGCTGTCTGATAGTAAAACTGTGGTATCGAA
>CAVHWG010000104.1:0-14966 GCA_963639645.1 Firmicutes bacterium TM09-10
GAAGGGAAAAGGTATGAAGGAAAGGGAGAGTGCCGGACAACGTGCCGGAAATCAGGTACGTTGTGGTGGGACGGCAGAGATAAAAACGAGGAGTAGTGCCAGTCAGGAGGTGGCGAAGCAGCTGCGTGATGTGCGGAGGTCGCAGGGAATGACGCAGGAGTCGCTGGCGGAGCTGGTTGGAACGAAGAAGTCGAATATATCGCGACTGGAGAGTGGGCGATATAATCCGAGTCTGGATTTTCTTGTGAAAGTAGCAGGAGGGCTTGGAAAACAGATTCAGGTGAAAGTCAAGTAATGCGGTTGTTATGAGTGGGAGAGCTGGTTAAGGCGGCAGGATTGCCGGATGATCGGAATACAAAGAATGGAGGAAAGCAAAAGTGACAATGAAACTCGGTAACTACAAGGACAATGATGTGGAACTGTGCAGAACGACAAACGATCGTGTGAGCTGCCAGGCGGCGGAAGCGCTTCTTGAGGAGCATATTCCGTTTACGAAGAACAGTAAGCGGATTCCGTTCTTTAAGAGAGAGGAATACAAGGGGGCCGACAAGGTGTGGGTAATCTCGATCAACCCGCGCAGATACGGGCAGGCGCGACGTGCGATCGACCGCATGGATCGTGTGTATAAGGAGCGTCTTGTTTTGTCGAATTATTAGGAACGGATGTTTCTGAAAAAAGTGTGAAATCCATTCAAAAAGGAACAGAGGTGTGGTAAAATTCTATGAGATGATGCCATATCTGTGTTCCTTTTCTGTTATGCAGGCAAGTGATGCATATTTCGGGAAAAAGCATCGACATCAATCATATATGTAGAAAATAGATTGGAAAACAAGATCGTGATACAAAACATGGAAGATGTAGAAGAAAAGAAACAAGAAACATTGAACATGAGCGAGCGTTCTGAAAAAGACGGAGCGCCCGCGGAACATGAAGAACGGAAATTTTCGGCCGAAGAGATGAAACATTGGATCCGGTATATCATCGGATTTGCGATCGTGCCGGTGATCGCGTTCTATCTGATGGAGGCGTTTGAGCACAATGCGTTTGCGGAGGTAAGGCAGGAAGCGCAGTGGTTTAATATACTGATCTTTGAGCTGATCGCGTGGTTTCTCTATTTTGTGATCGGAAGGATGACGGCGGCGCTTCGCATCGAGCTGGTGCTTGCACTCACGTTTGGACTGACGAATCATTATGTGATGGCGTTCCGGTCGACGCCGTTTGTGCCGTGGGATCTGCTTTCCGTGCGGACGGCGGCAAGTGTTGCACAGAATTATGATTTTACACCGACCACGAGGATGATCGTGGTAACGATCCTGTTTCTTTTGCTGATGATTGCGGTGCGCATCTTGCGCAAGGCACCACGCATCAAGCTGCCGATCCGTCTGGGCACGGCGGTGCTGGTTGTGGTTGCATTATGCCTTTTTGTAAATACATTGCAACAGGAGAGCTTTCAGAATAAACATTATCTGTATCCGTTTCTGTTTACACCGGCCTATATGACGAAGGTCAACGGCATGGCGGTGACGTTTGCGATGGATATGGCATATGTGGTCGTGGACAAACCGGAAGGTTACAGCGCCGAGGAGGCCGAGAAGATCCTTGAGGAGTACGGAAGTACGGACAATGTGTTCCCGGATGAGGAAAACGGGGGCGAATCCAATACAGGAACGGATGCGACGGACGAAAACAATGGATCAGGCACGAAAAATGATGCTGCAAATGAAGATCTCCCGAATATTATCGTGATCATGGACGAGGCTTTCTCCGATCTGTCGGTGGTCGGAGATCTTCAGACGAACGAAGATTACATGCCTTTTATGCATAAGATGCAGCAGGGGGCGGACAATACGATCACGGGATACGCGCAGGTATCGGTGTGCGGCGGCAATACGGCAAACTCGGAGTTTGAGTTTCTGACCGGCAATACGATGTCATTTCTGCCGGGCGGAAGCATTCCGTATCAGCAGTATGTAACGAAGGATACGCCGTCGCTGGCGAGCTATCTGGCGAGTCTCGGGTATGCAACGTATGCGCAGCATCCGTATTATGCTTCGGGATGGAACCGTGAGAAGGTATATCCGCTGCTTGGATTTGAGAACCTTAGTTTTATCGATGATTATGCGAACAAGACTTATGTGCGCAAATATGTGAGTGATGAGTCGGACATGCAGCATATTATCGATACGTATGAGAACAAAGAGGCTGGCAGGCCGGCGTTCATTTTCAATGTGACGATGCAGAATCACGGTGGCTATACAGACGCTTTTTCGAATCTGAATGAGGATGTGCAGGCAACGGATTACAACAGCGATGCACTGAACCGTTATCTGTCGCTCATCAGGCTGACGGATCAGTCGCTTGAGAAACTGGTGGATTATTTTTCCGGGGTGGATGAGAAAACGGTGATCGTATTTTTCGGGGATCATCAGCCGAGCGATACCGTGGCGGCGCAGATCCAGAATTCCATGCTCCTTCCGGGCGAAAGCGTCACGGATGAGCAGCTCCGCAACCGCTATCTTGTTCCGTATCTGGTCTGGGCAAATTATGATATCGGAAGTGCGACGGATCAGAATACCAGCCTGAATTATCTGGCTGCGCAGGTGCTGAAAGCAGCGGGCGTACCGACGGATGCGTACCAGAATTTTCTGTTGGAATTAAAGCAGTCGTACCCGTTGATCTCTGCGGCAGGACGCACGGATGCGGCGGATGCCGATGAAGATATTCTCAATACCTACAAGAAATTACAATATTACAATCTGTTTGAAAATAAGTGAGGACACTCTCTATGACCCATACAGCCGGGCAGAAATTACAGAATTTTACAAACAAGAAATCATTTCCGTATTGGATGGCATTCTTCATACCGTTTGTGATCTGCGTGATCATCTGCATCGGCAACGGGGTATATCCGTTTGGCGACAACTGCATTCTGCATGTGGATATGTATCACCAGTACTGTCCGTTTTTCACGGAGTTTTTGAATAAGCTGCGCACGGGCGGAAGCCTGCAGTATTCATGGAATCTCGGGCTCGGTTCGGATTTCGTGTCGTTGTATGCATACTATCTGGCAAGTCCGCTGAATTTTTTGATCGTACTCTGTCCGAAGCAGTTTGTTATTGAATTTATGACGCTTCTGATCCTGATCAAGATCGCAGCAAGCGGACTGACCTTTTTTGTATTTCTGAAATACCATTTTCATATGATCGGCAAAGACGGTCGGATGCATAGAAATCAGATGGTTCCGGCGCTGCTTTTTTCAACGGGTTATGCATTGTCCGGATTTGTGGCGGCGTACAGTTGGGATATCATGTGGATGGACTGCGTTGCGTTGTTCCCGCTTGTCATGGTCGGACTCGAGAAACTGGTGAAGGAGCAGAAAGCGTGGGTTTACTATGTAACACTCGCGCTGTGCATTTTCTCCAATTATTATATCTCGATCATGATCTGCATCTTTTTGGTGTTTGCATTCGGACTGTATTTTTTTCAGATCAAAAAGCAGCGTTTTGCGGCATTGCTGCGCTTCGCATGGTATTCGCTCCTTGCCGGTGCAACTTCGGCAGTTCTTCTGCTTCCGGAGATTGCAATCCTTGGTGCGTCCGGATCGGCGGAGGATGGATTCCCGACGCAGATCGCTTTCTATTTTAATATCATTGCAGAACTCGGAAGAGGGGCTGCAACGACAACCTGTTATATTGGAAACGACCATTGGCCGAATCTTTATGCGGGCGCATTTTGTCTGCTGCTCGTGTGGCTGTATGTGTTGAATCGCAGAATAAAGATACGAGAGAAGCTGCCGCGGATTCTGATGCTTGGCTTTTTCCTTGTCAGTTTTGCAAACAAGCAGCTGGACTTCATCTGGCACGGCATGCATTTTCCGCAGGCACTGCCGGGAAGACAGTCGTTTCTTTATATATTTATGATACTCGTGATGGGATTTGCGACCATGCGTAAATTCAAAGGCACGAAGATCTGGCATATCGTGCTGTCCACGGTTGCGGCGATGGGACTGCTTTTCGCGAGCGGCATGCTCGGGGATGAGGATGTGACGGACCCGATGTCGCTTCTGATCACCGCACTTTTTATCAGTGTGTACGGCATCTGTCTGATTCTTATGAAGCTGACGCGCAAGCAGGTGAAGACGGCAGTCTTCTACTTTACATTCTGGATCGCGATTGCGGAACTTGCCGTCAATATGGCGATTACGGGACTTGGCGTGACGAGCCGCGTGGCGTATACCGACAAGCAGGCTTTCTATCCGACACTGCTTACGATGGCACAGAAGGATAATGAAGAGGCGGGCGGTGACGCTTTCTACCGTGTGGAGGACAGCGGAAGAAAGACGAAGAACGACGGGGCTTTGTATGATTATGCACCGGCTACGATCTTCTCATCGCTGATGAATCTGGATGTCAGCCATCTGTTCCAGAAACTGTATATGGAGGGCGGCAAGAATTTCTACTGCTACAATGGTGCAACGCCGCTGACTTCTGCGCTTTTTTCCGTGCGCTATATACTTTCCGACAATCCGATGGAAGCGGATATGTTCAAGACTTATATCGGAAGTGAGAACGGAAATTATCTGTACCGCAACAATTATTGTCTGCCGCTTGGCTATATGATGGATGAGGATGCGGTGGAAGAGTGGGAGGCGGCTCCTTCAAACAGACTCGGTTCGCTCAATGCATTCGCCAAGGCGCTCGGCTGTGAGGAGACGATGCTAAAGCACGCGGACTGCGAGATGGAGACGGTTGCGGGCGATACTGCGATCGATATTGCCGAGGATGGCTACTATTATGCGGATTACACGACCTGCAATTCGGACAGCCTGAACGTCAACCGGAGCGACGGCTGGAACAAAGCGTATTCGAAGACCACGCACCGTTATCTGCTCGGACTTGGAAAATGCAAGGCGGGCGACCGGATCCACATCTCCAACACGAATATGGAGACCATATATTTCAGCGTATACAAGCTGAATACGGATGTCGTTGAGCAGTGTTACAATAAGTTGAATCGTCAGACAATGACACTTACCAATATGACGGATCGCACGGTGGAGGGCACGATCGATGTCAGAGAAGAGGGACGCCTTGTGCTCTCAATTCCGGCGGATGCGGGCTGGACACTGTATGTGGACGGAGAAGAGACCGGGATCACACCGCTTGCCGACGCTTTGATCGGGGTGCATCTGACCGAAGGAAGCCATACGATCCGGCTTAGCTATACAACGCCGTGGTTAAAAGAAGGTGCGCGGATCAGTGCAGGTGCGATCATACTTTTTGTACTCAGCACGTTGGTCGTAAAGCGGCGAAAAAACAAAGTGAAGAACATCAATGCAGAAAATGCAGAAAATGCGAAAAATTAGGAGAATGGGGAAGAACATGGGTAAGATCAGTATTGTGGTGCCGATGTATAACGAGCAGGAAGCGCTCGGCATCCTGTATCGGGAGTTAAACCGTGTGACAGACACACTTCCGGAACACGAGTTTGAATATCTGTTTGTCAACGATGGATCGAAGGATGGAACGCTTGCGGAGATTGAGAAGCTGGCGGAGAAGGATGCGCGTGTACGCTATGTGTCGTTTTCACGCAACTTCGGCAAGGAAGCCGCGATGTATGCGGGACTTAAGAATGCGACCGGCGACTATGTGGCGCTGATGGATGCGGATCTGCAGGATCCTCCGGCGCTGTTGCCGCAGATGATCGCAATGCTCGAGGCAGGCGACTGTGACAATGTTGCGACCAGGAGAGTGGACCGCAAGGGAGAGCCGCCGATCCGATCCTTTTTTGCAAAATGCTTTTATAAGCTGATGCGTCATCTGACACATATTGAGATCGCGGACGGAGCAAGGGATTACCGCCTGATGAGCCGTGCGATGGTCGATTCGATCCTTGCAGTCAGTGAGTACAACCGCTTTTCGAAGGGAATCTTTGCATGGGTCGGCTATGAGACAAAGTGGCTGGAGTTTGAGAATGTGGAGCGTGCTGCGGGAGAGACAAAGTGGAGTTTCTGGAAGCTGGTGCGCTATTCGTTTGATGGAATCGTCAATTTCTCCGATACACCAATCAGGATCTCTTCCTATCTAGGGCTGATCCTTACCGTGTTGTCTTTTGTTGCCATTATAATAGAAGTAATCCGTGCACTCGTGTTCGGTGATCCGGTTGCCGGATGGCCGTCACTTGTGTGTATCATCACATTTATCGGCGGTATTCAGCTTTTCTGTATGGGAATCATGGGACAGTATATCGCCAAGACCTACATGGAGGTCAAACGCAGACCACATTACATTATCAAGAAGACCAATTGCGTGAATGCAAAACACGAAGAATAGAACGATTTGACGAAGAAATCAAAGTTCTATATAATGAGGGGAGCTATAAATAAAACGAAAGGGGAATGCATGAGACCGATTACAAAAGCAAAACGCGTCAGAAGTGTGGTGATCAGCCTTGCACTGCTCATTACAAGCATAGCTTCGGTGCCTTGTATTCGTGCGGTGGCGGACACAAAAGATGCTGAATTTACCGCACAGATGAAGGCGGCCGGGTTTCCAGCGAGTTATTTGGATGATCTGAATGCTTTACATAAAAAATATCCCAACTGGCAGTTCGAGGCCGTAAACACCGGATTGAACTGGGATGATGTGATCAAAAATGAGAGTAAGAACGGTGTCAATCTGGTTCCGAAGACCGGGGACGATTCCACGAAATCGACTGCGTCCGGCGCATACGACTGGACGACCAACACCTGGACAATCTACGACGGCTCCTCGTGGGTGGCAGCAAGCGCAACCTATATCGCCTATTATATGGATCCGAGAAATTTCCTGAACGATACCGATATCTTTCAGTTTGAGAGTTTAAGTTACAATAAGTCACAGACCAAAGCCGGTGTGGAGGCAATCCTAAGCGGAACTTTTATGGCGAAGACGGTCGAGGATGCGGATGGAACGACGCTCAACTATGCGGATGCCTTTATGACGATCGGCAAAAACCGCAGCATCAGTCCGTATCATCTGGCTTCCCGCGTGCGTCAGGAGCAGGGAACCGCGGGCACGAGTTCACTGATCTCCGGAACATACAAAGGTTACGAGGGTTATTATAATTATTTCAATTTCGGAGCGGCAGGTGTCAGCTCAACGCTGGTCATCCAGAACGGACTGGCCTACGCGAAGTCCAAAGGGTGGAACACCCGCTACAAGTCACTCGACGGAGGTGCGCAGCTTCTGGCGAAAAATTATATCGCGGTCGGACAGGATACGCTGTATTTCCAGAAATTCAATGTGGTGAATAAAAGCAGCCTGTACAGCCATCAGTATATGGGAAATCTGACTGCCGCCTACACGGAAGGAAGAAAGCTCGGTCAGGGTTATACGGATAAGCAGCAGGCATTTGTATTCCGCATTCCGGTCTACAATTCGATGCCGGACAATGCATCAACGTTTACCGCAACCGGTAATCCGAACAATTATCTGAAGACACTTTCCGTGACAGGCCAGACTCTGACTCCGGTATTTAGCGGCGCGACGACAGCGTACTCACTGATCGTTGACAACAGCGTGGAATCCATCAAAGTCAATGCGACTGCAGTGGCATCGACTTCCACGGTATCCGGAACGGGAACCGTCAGCCTGAAAGTGGGAACGAATACCGTGTCCGTCAAATGCAAGTCGCAAAGCGGCGTCAGCAAGACCTATAAGCTGACCGTTGTGCGACAGGAAGGGGAAGCAGTCAGCACGGTTCCGACTTCCAAGACTTACACGGTAGGAAGCAAGTATATAAACGGAATCCAGCCGGGAACGAAGGCGGCGACCGTCCTTAAGAATCTTTCGGCAACGGGTGCAACGATCAAGCTGCTCGGTGCGGACGGCAAAGATAAAACAGGTGCGGTGGCGACCGGTGATGTCGTTGCATTGTACGACGGAAGTGGCAAGAAAGTCTCTTCCTACACGATCGTAATCTACGGAGATGTCAACGGGGACGGCGATGTCAATGTTCTTGATATGATCAAGGTGAACCGCCATGTGCTCGGTCTTGCAAAACTGAGCGGAGCCTATCTGGAGGCGGGGGATGCGAACCGCGCGGGCGACGGCGCGAATGTTCTTGATATGATCTATATCAATCGCCATTCACTCGGACTTGTAACGATCAAACAGCAGTGATAATCGGCTGCGATGACGATAGAAGAAAAGGATAGCAGGTATGAAAAAATTATTGATGACAAAACATAACAGTAATGCCGGAAAGAAAGGATATCGATTCCTGACATCGCTTCTGGCAGTCGTTTTGATGTTGGGCTGCATGATGATCCCGGATACGCAGGCGAAAGCGAGCAGCCTTTCCCTTGGTGTGAGCGCTTCTTCGGTGAAGATCGGAGATACGGTCACGGTATCGATCACGGTTCCGGCAGGTGTGTCGGCAACCGTCAATGTGACGTATCCGACCAGTGTATTTTCATTCAGTTCCGCATCCGATACCGCCAATGCGAACGGCGGAACCGTATCCATGACGATCGGAAGCTACGGAAGCACGAATACCAAGACGACCGGAACGATGAAATTTAAGGCGAAGGCTGCAGGAAGTGCGACATTTTCCGCATCCGCACCGATTGCAGGCAACCAGGAGGGCGACCGTGTGACGGTCGGTGGCGCAAGTGCATCGGTTCGTGTGAAAAACGAGTCCAATGACAGTGATTCCAACAGCAATTCAAGTAACAGTAATAACAGCAACAATAATAGTTCCAATAATGGAAATGATAATACCGATAATGAGGAGGATAACACAAAGAAGTCTGCGGACAATTCGCTTTCTTCCCTGACGTTATCCGCAGGGAAACTTTCCCCGTCATTCCAGTACAATGTGACGAGCTACACTGCGGAGGTGGACAACGATGTAACCTCCGTTGTCGTATCCGCCAAGCCAAGCAATGCGAACGCTACGGTGGAATCGGTCAAAGGCGGCGAGAAACTTGCGGTCGGCGTCAATACGATCCAGATCGTGGTCAAGGCAGAGAACGGTGTGACTGCGACCTACACGATCAAAGTAACAAGAAAAGAGGCCGGAGCGACCGATGAACCGGATGAGCCGGACGTGCAGGAGCCGGATGATACGGACGAACCGCAGGAACAGTGTTATGAGATAAACGGTGTCAAGATGTATCCGTCGGAGGATGGGGATGAGACACAGATTCCGGAAGGATTTGCTTTAAGTGAGATTACGCTTTGGGAGAATGCATATCCTTATTGGGTAAATGATGCGATTGGCACCGATGTCGGACTGATCTATCTTGTCGATGAGAACAAGGAGAACGGTGCATGGTACCGTATCAGCGAAGCCTCTCCGTACGAGGCCTACCCGTTCATCTGTATGAAATCTGAGTTCGGTTACATTATCGCAACACCGGAGAAGATGACGGAGGCGGCACCGACCGGTTATACTGCAGAAACCATTAATATAGAGGACAAAGGCATTGTCGATGTATATGTCAAAGCAGGCGACGAAGATAATGTATTACTCTATGCCGTCAATCAGGACGGGGCGTACGGACTGTACCGTTACGATGTGCAGGATCGCACCTATATGCGCTGCCATGAGGAGACAACGGTCGAGGAAGATACGCAGGTGACGGAGCCGACCACGCAGCCGGACAATACGAGGATCAGTGATCTTGAGAGTCAGAATCGTCTGATCTTCTATGCATTTATCGTTGTGGTAGCCATCCTTCTGATCGTGATCGTTATTCTGGTCGTAAAGAGAAGACATGATGATGACGGCGATGATGATGATGATGATCCGGACGATGCCTGGGACGATGACGAGGATGATGCAGACCGCATCGAAGATGAATCAGATCTGTCAGATGAGCGCGGAGGAATCCACAAGCGTTATGACCGCAGTGCATTTCTGACAGAGGATGCGGAGAGCGCGGATGGAAATGCTGCGGTAGAGAATACGCAGGAGGCTCCGGTTAGCACAAGTACTCTCGATCTTGAGGCGGTACTTGCACAGGCTGTCTCTGAGACGATGGATGATAACTCGGATGAGGATACAAAGGAATCTTACCGTGAGGAAATCGAAGAATCGACGGATGAGTTTGATCTCGACGAGGATGAGGATGATTTCGACTTTGACGATGACGACGAGGAAGAGGAGAAGCCAAAGAAAAAGAAAGAAAGACGAGGCCTTTTCGGAAGACGAAAGAAGAAGGATAAAGATGAGGATGACGATCTGGAATTTTTGGATCTGTAATTTTTGGATCTGTAATTTTCGTAATCGGTAATTTCGCGATGGAGAATCGCATTTTTAGGAGGCAATAACGAGTGAGACCATATACAGATAAGGCAAAGAAGGCAATCGGCTACGCGAACCGCCTGTCGAAGTCCATGCAGTGCAATTATGTCGGAACGGAACATATTCTGGCGGGGCTTCTTCGGGAAGGAAGCGGCGTGGCGGCCGAAGTGCTTGCCGCAAACAATATCGAACTGGATAAGCTGTTGGAACTGATCAATGAGCTGGTCGCTCCGGGCGATGAGATTGCAGTCATGGATCGCGACGGCGAGACACCGCGCACTGAGGCGGTGCTTGCGCGGGCATCGGAGATCGCGGAGCGGTTTGAGTGCGGGGAGATCGGAACGGAGCATCTGCTTCTTTCCATGATCAAGGAGGGGGACTGCGCAGCATGCCGTCTTTTGAATACGATGGGGGCAAATCCACAGAAACTTTTCGTGGATATTTTAGGTGCAATGGGCGAGGACCCTGCGCAATACCGTGATGAGATCCAGCGGGGACGAAACGATAACGGTGCGTCACTGACACCGACATTGGATCAGTATTCGCGTGATCTGACTGCACTGGCGCGTGCGGGAATGCTCGACCCGGTCATTGGACGAAAGCGTGAGACGGAGCGCGTCTTACAGATTCTCTGCCGCAGAGGTAAGAATAATCCGTGTCTGATCGGTGAGCCGGGTGTCGGCAAGACGGCAATCGTGGAGGGCATCGCACAGAATCTGGTGAACGGTACGGTTCCGGAGATTGTTGCCGGAAAACGCCTTGTATCACTGGATATGTCCGGACTTGTAGCGAAATCCAAGTACCGTGGCGAGTTTGAGGAACGCATTAAGAAAGTAATCAACGAAGTGGCAGCAGCCGGCAATGTAATGCTTTTTATCGATGAGCTGCATACGATCATCGGAGCCGGAGGGGCGGAAGGTTCGCTGGATGCATCCAACATTTTAAAACCGGCGCTCGCGAGGGGCGAAGTGCAGGTGATCGGTGCCACAACGATTGAAGAATATCGTAAATATATTGAAAAAGATGCTGCTTTGGAACGCCGTTTCCAGCCGGTGCAGGTGGGCGAACCGACCGAGGAGGAGTCCGTTGAAATCTTAAAGGGACTGCGCGGTCTGTATGAGAAGCACCACAATGTGGAGATTACCGATGCCGGAGTGGAGGCAGCGGTGCATCTGTCTGCACGCTATGTGAACGACCGTTTCCTTCCGGATAAGGCGATTGACCTCATGGATGAGGCGGCAGCCAAAAGCCGTCTGGGTGTCATGCGCGATCCGCAGGAGGCCATCAACAAAAAGCAGGAGATCCATCAGGCGGAACTTGATCTGGAGGATGCGCTCCGCGACGGCGATATTGAGCGTGCGCGTACCCTCAAAGCTGTCAAGGAAGACCTTGAGGCGGACTGGGAGAAATTGAATAAGAAGAATCATCGCGCAGACAAGAGAAAGAAGCCGGTGGTCGGAGAGAACGAGATCGCGGAAGTGGTTGCGGGCTGGACGAAGATTCCGGTGAGCAAGCTGACCGAGAACGAGGCAGCGCGCCTGCAGAAGCTCGAGGAGACACTGCACAAGCGCGTCATCGGACAGGAGGAGGCAGTCTCTGCTGTGGCAAAAGCGGTGCGAAGAGGCCGTGTCGGACTCAAGGATCCGAAGCGCCCGATCGGTTCGTTTTTATTCCTCGGCCCGACCGGTGTCGGAAAAACGGAAGTGTCAAAAGCACTCGCGGAGGCGGTATTCGGAAATGAAGATGCCATGATCCGCGTTGATATGTCGGAGTACATGGAGAAGCACAGTGTCTCGAAAATGATCGGATCACCGCCTGGATATGTCGGACATGAGGATGGAGGACAGCTCTCGGAGAAAGTGCGCCGCAATCCGTTTTCCGTTGTGCTTTTTGATGAGATTGAGAAGGCACATCCAGACGTGTTCAATATTTTGCTTCAGGTGCTCGACGACGGTCATATTACCGATTCGCAGGGGCGCAAAGTGGATTTCAAGAATACGATCATCATCATGACCAGCAACGCCGGTGCACAGTCGATCATCGAGCCGAAGAAGCTTGGTTTTGGCGTACACGAGGATGAAAAGCAGGATCATGAGCGCATGAAGAATAACGTGATGGAAGAGGTGAAGCGCCTTTTTAAACCGGAATTCTTAAACCGAATCGACGAGACGATCGTATTCCGCGCACTCAACAAGGACGATATGAAGAAGATCGTGACGCTGATGACATCCGAACTTCAGAAGCGCTGCATGGAGCAGCTCTCGATCGAACTTGTGATCCGTGACGCTGCCAAGACGTATATCGTGGAGAAAGCTTACGACCGGAAATACGGTGCAAGACCGCTCAGACGCAAGATCCAGGATGAGATCGAGGACCGCCTTGCAGAGGAGATCATTGCCGGAAAGGTGAAGGCGGGAGACCGCGTGGTCGTGACAACGAAAAACAAGACGCTTGTGGTTGAAAGAGAGTAAGGAAAATTCGAATGATGCGATAGGAAAAATCGAATGATGCGATAGGAAATGATTGTATCAAAACGACAAGAGTGTTATAATTTGAATATCAATTTTACGACTTAAAAAGTCTATACAGGAGGAGAAAGATGGCTGCAATCAGTGAATTAATCCGTACCGAGGCCAATGGTACACTCAGCTTTGGAGATTATACTTTAGGGGCAAAGGCAAAGCTTGATAACTATGATTTTAACGGAGATAAATATAAGGTTAAGACCTTCAAGGAGATTACGAAGTTAGAGCGTAACGGCCTGTTCGTATACGAGTCTGTTCCGGGTACAGCAGTGACCGATTTTAATCAGACAGAGAATACTGTCGCATTTACAGTAGAGGGACCGGAAGATGCGCAGATCACACTTGAGCTCGAGGAGGAGAGCGAGTATGAGATCACAATCGACGGAAAGTCTGCAGGAACAATGAAGACCAATCTGGGCGGAAAACTTAGCATGAGTGTTGAGCTTGAGGGCGCAGATCAGGTTGCAATCAAGGTGGAGAAGAGATAATTTATGGCAAAAGCAAAAACGAATGCGTTTTTTTGCCAGAATTGCGGATACGAGTCAGCCAAATGGATGGGACAGTGTCCGGGATGTAAAGAGTGGAACACGTTTGTCGAGGAACTGGTGGACCGGAAAGCGTTAAGCGGATCTGGGAAGAGAAAGCCGGCTTCCGAGGCGAAGCCTGTTCCACTCTCTTCAATTGTGGCATCGGATGAGGAACGCGTCAGTACAAATATGAAAGAATTAGACCGGGTGCTCGGTGGGGGAATCGTGCGAGGTTCGCTCGTGCTTGTCGGCGGAGATCCGGGTATCGGTAAGTCGACACTCCTGCTTCAGGTGTGCCGTAATCTGTCCGCGCAGGGATTGTCCGTCCTGTATGTATCGGGCGAGGAGTCGTTGCAGCAGATCAAGATCCGTGCGGAGCGTATCGGCACATTTACCGATCAGCTGCAGCTTCTCTGCGAGACAAATCTGGATCTGATCCGTGAGGTGATCGAGCGCCAGAAGCCGCAGATCGTTGTGATCGACAGTGTGCAGACGATGTACAATGACAGTGTCGGTTCTGCGCCGGGAAGCGTGTCGCAGGTGCGTGAGGCGACGTCTGTCCTCATGCAGATCGCTAAGGGACTGGATATCTCCATCTTTATCGTGGGACACGTGACAAAGGAAGGCGTGGTTGCCGGACCGCGTGTGCTGGAACATATGGTAGATACTGTTTTGTATTTTGAGGGTGACCGTCATGAGAGTTACCGCATTCTGCGCGGTGTGAAAAATCGTTTCGGATCGACCAATGAGATCGGTGTCTTTGAGATGCGCGCGGAAGGACTTGCGGAGGTGGAGAATCCTTCGGAATATATGCTGAGCGGTAAGCCGGCAGATGCGTCCGGATCGGTCGTGGCATGCTCCGTGGAAGGTACCCGTCCGATCCTTTTGGAGATTCAGGCTTTGATCTGTCACAGTTATTTTAATAATCCTCGCCGTACCGCAACCGGCACGGATTTTAACCGTGTGAATCTGTTGCTTGCAGTACTTGAGAAACGGCTTGGCATGCAATTGTCGGATTGCGATGCGTATGTAAACATTGCAGGCGGAATCCGTATGAATGAGCCTGCAATCGATCTCGGCATCGTTCTTGCAATCATATCCAGCAAACTCGACCTCACGATCGATGAGAAGACGATCTGCTTCGGAGAAGTCGGACTCAGTGGGGAAGTCCGCGGCGTGACGATGGCGGAGCAGCGTGTCGCGGAAGCTGCGAAGCTTGGTTTCAGGCGGTGTATCCTGCCGAGTGTGTGCCTTGGGGCAGCGAAGAATGTCAAAGGGATTGAACTGGTTGGCGTCAGTAATGTGAAAGAAGCGCTTGAGGCAATACAGTAGAAAATAGCCACATGACACAGGTTTTGTGTCATGTGGCTATTTTCGCAAAGGTTGTGATGGGGGACTATGTCGTAATGATGAGCCGGGAGAGTGAAATGGACGCGCGGGGAAGCGTGTTGGGGTGGGGAGGCGTGTGGCCGCGCGTGAATTGCTTTTTGGTAATCTTTTTCCCATTGTTCAATATTGGGAATGGCAGGAGCAAAGTGCGGAGCAAGCAATTCCGCATATCCGCAATCTGCCTGAAGCATTAAATCGGCTTTGAAACAAGTTTGATCATGAAGAAAAAGGTAAT
>CAVHWG010000105.1:0-9710 GCA_963639645.1 Firmicutes bacterium TM09-10
CTTAAATCTCCTCCCCTGACAACGCCATAATTCCACAGCGGATCACCTGTGTCTTCTCATCCTCGCTCAAATCGGAGCTTAACACCATGCGGATAAACTCGCCTTTGAGCGAAGCATCCTTCTCGTAATCGCTGTAATCCACACGAAGATGCGTGTGGTCATACACTTTTTCAAAATAAAAATAGTCCGTAAACAGATCCTGCAGATATTCACAGTTGAACTCGCTGTCCACCTCCACGTCTCCGGTCAGCACGAACTTGACCATACTTCCGGACGGGTACGAAGTCTCCGCGATCGCCTGCTCCATGCGCCCCGCCACTTCCTGTGTCGTCATCGCACCGGTGACATCCACCTCAAGTGTGTACAAAGTCCTTGCCGCAATCGGCACAAATGTCGTGGTCGCACGGTGCTGCTGCTCGTCGATATCAAGCACAACAAAGCCTTTTTCCCCGCATTCGTCAAAGCCACGTCCCTCAAGGCATCCCGGATAGCAATAGATTCCACGGTTGTCAAGCGCCTCCTGCACGAATGTATGTACATGCCCCAACGCCAGATAATCGATATTCTTATTCTTCAGATCGTTTAAACTGATACTCTCCGCCTGCTCGCGGCTCCTGTAATTGCCAAGCTGCCCGTGCAGCGTCACAATGTTATAATCATCGTGATTTAACACAAGCGAATTGTATACCGTCATCTGATTTTCTGCATTCAGTTCCAGTCCCGAGATCACAACATCCCCATAACGATATGCGGTCCATACCTCTCCAAAAAGCAGAAGATTCTCCGGAATCTCCTCCATCTTGGATAGAAAATTATCGCTGTCATGGTTGCCTCTTAAATAGAGGAAATCAATCTCCGGATGTGTGCAGATCATGTCGCGCACAGTATTGCGTGCCATGGCAGAGACGTTTCTCGTATCGAAGAGATCGCCCGCGATCAGGATCGCACGCACATCATTCTTCGCGGCATATTCCACCATTCTTGTAAAGGTTCTTAAGATTTCCTTTTTGCGCTCCCTCGCCTGCTCCTTCGTCAGATTCGCCGTCATCTTCGAATCCAGATGCAGGTCTGCGCAATGCACAATTTTCATAACAAACTCCTCTAATTCAGTTCAGGAATTGCGGCCAGTCCGCGCATCTCAATGAGAGGACCGCCCTTCTTCTCCACATAATCCTCGGTGATTGTCACACGACCGATATTGTCATCCTTCGGAATCTCGTACATGATATCCAGCATAAATTCCTCGATGATCGCACGAAGCGCACGCGCTCCGACTTTCTTCTCCTTCGCCTTACGCGCGATCGCACGAAGCGCGCCCTCATCAAAGACGAGATCCACCTCGTCCATCGCAAGCAGCTTCTTGTACTGCTTGATGATCGCATTCTTCGGCTCCTGCAAGATCTTGACCAGCATATCCTCGGTCAAGGCCTCAAGCGAGAACAGAATCGGAAGTCGTCCCAAAAATTCCGGGATCATACCGAATTTTCTCACATCCTCAACTGTCACCTTCGACAGAAGGTTCTCGTCATCATCATACTTGTCCTTTAAATCCGCGCGGAATCCGATCGAAGCTTCCTTATTTAAGCGCTCCTTAATGATCTCTTCAAGTTCCGGGAACGCTCCGCCACAGATAAAGAGGATGTTCTTCGTATCCACGGTTGTCATCGGAACCATCGCATTCTTGCTGCTCGCACCGACCGGAACCTCGATCTCTGCGCCCTCAAGAAGCTTTAACATTCCCTGCTGCACCGACTCACCGCTGACATCACGCTGGTTCGCGTTGCGCTTCTTTGCGATCTTATCGATCTCATCGATAAAGATAATGCCATGCTCCGCTCGCTCCACATCATTGTCCGCCGCCGCAAGAAGCTTGCTGACAACGCTTTCGATATCGTCACCAATATAACCGGCCTCGGTCAGTGAAGTGGCATCCGTGATGGCAAGCGGCACATCCAAAAGCCGCGCCAGTGTCTTTACCAGATACGTCTTACCGGAACCTGTAGGTCCGATCATGAGCATATTGGACTTCTCGATCTCCACACCGTCCTCGACATCGGACATCACGCGCTTGTAATGATTGTACACGGCAACCGACATAACTTTCTTCGCATATTCCTGACCGACCACATACTCGTCAAGGCTCGCCTTGATCTTGTGCGGTGCCGGAATCGAATGAATGTCAAGTACCGGCTCTTCCTTCTTTTCTTTTGGTTTCTTTTTCTTGATCTTCTGCGACTGCGGAATTCCTCCCTGCAGATCCGCCAGATTGATCATGCTGATATTCGGCATCTTTCCCATGTTCATCAAATCATTCATGTTGATGCCGCCCATGTTAAATCCACCGGTGTTCATCGTATCGAACGTCTTCTGCATACAGTCGTTGCAGATGCAGATACCCTGCTGAATATGGATCATCTTGCCCGCAACGCTCTCCGGTCTGCGGCAGATGTAGCAGATATCCTCGTAGTCGTTCGTCTTGTTTGTATCGTCTACTGTATTTTTATTCTGATCTTCAGACATTGTATGTCTCCTTTTCAATCTTCCGTCTTAACTTAATAGTATAACGGATGCCGCCCGCAATGACAAGTTTACTGCGGAGTTTTCATTTTTCTTTTATAAATTTTTGTAATCTTAGGCTGTGTGTTGCATTTCGACCTGCCATATATTTTCTCTTGCTAGTTATCCAGAATTACGAATTTTCCGCCCTTTCCTTTTCCCTTTTTCTACGATTTCTGTCCGCCAAAGTTTGGACAATTCCGAAGGCGGTTGTTCGCCGGGACACAGACTGCGTCCGAGTGATTTTGTGTCTGCCTTAATGGACGTTCGAAGGAAACGTGCCGCCGCTGGACCACATGTTTGTGAGCAACACAGCGTGGTGGCGTTCCAATAAACACGAAGCGAGTTTGGTCGCGGCGGCTCATAGCGACTTCCTGAGGACGTCCATTTAGGCAGGCTAAAAATCGCGAGCGCATCTGTGTCCGGCGGACACCGCCGCGGAATCGTTCAAACGTTGTCGTACACAAAAATTAAGGGAAAAGAAAAGAGCTGGAAAATTCAGCAATTCTGTCTAAAACCGCAAGAGAAAATATATGGCAGGTTGAAATGTTTTACACACATCCAAGATTTTAATATTCCACAAAAAGAAAAATGAAAACCGCAGCCACTGTAATTGCGGCTGCGGCATGTGAAGCTATAAGAGTTCTTTGAGAAGTTTGTTGACAATGCCAGGGTTGGCTTTACCTTTGGTCGCCTTCATGGTCTGACCAACGAGGAATCCAATGGCTTTCTCCTTACCATTATGGTAGTCTTCCACGGACTGTGGGTTGTCGGCGATGATCTGCTCGATGGTGGCACGAAGCTCACCCTCGTCATTCATGCTCTTTAATCCTTTTTCTTCAACGTACTGCTTTGGATCGATGTCCTTATCGAAAATGACCTCGAATACGTCCTTGGCAACGCTGCTGTTGATCGTACCGGCATCGACCAGCTCAATCAGGCTTGCAAGGTTGACCGGAGAGAATTTAATGTCATCCGGGTCCATGTCATGATCCTTTAACAAGCGCATGGTTTCAACCATAAGCCAGTTGGATACTTTCTTTGGCTTACCGCAGATTTTGGTTGTCGCTTCAAAGATGTCCGCCATATGTTTGGACGCGGTAATGATCTGTGCATCGTAATCCGGAATATCGTATTCCTTCTTATATCTAAGGAGTTTCTGATCGCGAAGTTCCGGCTGGCGTGCCTTGATCTCGGCGATCCACTCATCGGAGATTACAAGCGGTACAAGGTCCGGCTCCGGGAAATAACGGTAATCCTGTGCATCCTCCTTGGAACGCATGGCATGAGATGATTCTTTGTTGTCATCCCAACGACGGGTTTCCTGCACAACGCTTCTTCCCATCTCGAGAAGTTCGATCTGACGCTCGCGCTCGCCTTCGATGGCATGGGTGATCGCCTTAAATGAGTTCAGGTTCTTCATCTCGGTACGTGTTCCGAACTTCGGAGAACCGACCTCACGGACAGAGATGTTGACATCGGCACGCATAGAACCTTCGTTTAACTTACAGTCGGATGCTCCGAGATACTGGATCGTCTGGCGAAGCTTCTCAAGGTAAGCGATCACTTCCTCTGCAGAACGCATATCCGGCTCGGATACGATCTCGATCAGCGGCACACCGGAACGGTTAAAGTCTACGATAGAGACATCTTCCCACTCGTCATGTACCAGTTTTCCGGCATCCTCCTCCATGTGGATCTCGTGAATGCGCACCTGCTTTTTGCCGGAGGCAGTCTCGATTTCTACGCTTCCGTTGCGGCAGATTGGCAGATACAACTGCGAAATCTGGTAGTTCTGTGGGTTATCCGGGTAAAAGTAGTTCTTACGATCAAACTTGCTGTACTGTGTGATCTGGCAGTTTGTCGCAAGTCCCACAGCCACCGCATACTCAACAACCTGCTTGTTCAAAACAGGAAGGGAACCCGGCTGTCCGGTACATACCGGACAGGTATGGCTGTTCGGTGCCCCACCGAATGCGGTTGAGCAGGAGCAGAAGATCTTCGTTTTCGTTGCTAATTCTACATGGACCTCCAGTCCAATGACAGTTTCATAATTCTTACTCATCTCTTCTCCTCCTTCCTACTTTGCCACACCGACTTTGCTGACTTCACCGGCTTCGTCCGACAACGGGCTGTGCTTGTAGCCCCGCGTCTGCTCAAAGCTGTATGCAGCGCGGATAATATTCTTTTCTTTGAAACAGTCTCCGATCAACTGTAATCCGATCGGCAGTCCCTTGGAATCCGTTCCGCACGGAAGGGAAATTCCCGGAAGTCCCGCAAGGTTGACAGAGATCGTATAAATATCGCCCAGATACATCTGGATCGGGTTGCTTAAGCTCTCGCCAAGCTTCGGTGCTGTGGTCGGAGCTGCCGGTCCTAAGATGACATCGTATTTTGCAAAAGCCTCATCGAAAGCTTTCTTGATCAACGCCTTTACGCGGAGCGCTTTCAGATAGTATGCATCGTAATATCCGGAACTCAATACGAAGGAACCAAGCATGATTCTGCGCTTTACCTCCGGTCCGAAACCTTCTGAACGTGATTTCTTGTACATGTTGTGCAGTCCGTCATACTCCTTGGTGCGGTAACCGTATTTGACACCGTCAAAACGCGCCAGGTTGGAGCTTGCCTCTGCACATGCAATAACGTAATATGCAGGAATTGCATATTTTACAAGACCAAGATCAAATTCTTCCACAATGGCACCTTTTTCCTCAAGAGCCTTTGCTGCGGCAAGAATTGCATCCTTGACTTCCGGATCAAGGCCTTCGCCGATATAATCCTTCGGGATGCCGATCTTCATGCCTTTGACATCATCCACAAGTGCCTCGGTGAACTTGAGATCATCGCGGGCAACCGATGTGGAATCCTTGGTGTCGTGTGATGCGATCGTCTCAAGGATCGTTGCACAGTCGGTCACGTCCTTGGCAACCGGTCCGATCTGATCGAGGGAAGAACCGTATGCGATCAGTCCGTAACGAGATACCGTTCCGTACGTCGGCTTGATTCCGGTCACGCCGCAGAACGAACTCGGCTGACGGATTGATCCGCCGGTGTCGGAACCTAACGCATAGGAGCATTCCTCCGCTGCTACTGCAGCACACGATCCGCCGGAAGATCCACCCGGCACATGTGCCTCGTTCCACGGGTTTTTGGTCTCTCCGTATGCGGAAGTCTCGGTCGTACTTCCCATCGCAAACTCATCCATGTTTGTCTTACCGATGATGACGGCTCCTGCGTCCTCTAAGCGTTTTACCGCTTCTGCGGTATAAGTCGGCTTAAAGTTGTACAGGATTTTGGATGAACATGTGGTAAGAAGTCCCTCGGTACACATGTTGTCCTTGATGGCTACCGGCACACCCGCAAGCGGTCCGGTCAGCTCTCCCTCATCGATCCGTTTCTGTACTTCTTCAGCGCGTTTTAAGGCGCCCTCCTCGTCAACCGTCACAAAGCTGTGTACTTTCTCTTCCTTTGCCTTGATCGCATCAAGTGCGGCGCGGGTAGCTTCGACAACGGTGACTTCTTTCTCTTTTATCTTTTTTCCCAGCTCTACAGCTGTCAAACTCATTAAACTCATTCTATGATCCTCCTTTTAAGGAACTCTAGTCCCCGATAGTCTTCGGCACCTTAAATCCACCGTCCTTGACAACCGGCGCATTCTTAAGTGCTGCCTCGCTTCCGTCTCCGTTTGTCACAACATCCTCTCTAAATACGTTGTTGACCGGGAACACATGCGACATCGGTTCGATTCCGGTTGTATCGAGTTCGTTCAGCTGATCAATATAATCGAGCATGTCTTCCATATCTTTCTTGGCAGCTTCGGATTCTTCCGGGCTTAACTCGAGTTTTGCAAGAATTCCAACATACTCCATGGTCTCGTCGGAGATCACGTTTCGTGCAACGCCATCCTCTCCGACAACCTTCGTTACGGTTGCACCGCCGGTTATCACCTCTTCTGCTTCCTCGTCCTCAAGCACTGCTGCACTCTTGACTTTGGCATAGATTGCAATATCACAGATTCCGCTGTTGTTTTTGTCCGCATGGTGAAGGGTTCCCTCGTAATCCATGCCGCAGGCTGCCATCACCTTGCCGGAATTCGGATTTGAGACATCGTGTCTTGCACACACGCGGCTCGCGCCAACCTCATTCATGAAAAAACGAATGACCTCTGCCAGCGCCTCGGTTGCGTATCCTTTGTTCCAGTATTTTGTTCCGATGCAGTAAGCAACTTCCACCGCATCGATCTCATCATCGACTTTGACAGCGCTGATGCTTCCGATCGGCTGCTCCAAGTCGTTGAGTTCGATTGCCCACTGATAAGTTTTCTTGTCGCTGTATGATTTGATCCACTGATCAATGATCATCTCACTGTCTGCCACCGACTTGTGTGCCGGCCAGGTCAGATAACGTGTGACCTCCTCCTCTGAGGCCCAGTTGTAATACATGCTTTCCGCATCTTCTATCATAAAACGTCTCAATGTCAGACGTTCCGTTGCAAGTTCGATCGTTCCGATATGATTCACGATGTTTTCCTCCTTTTCTATGGCTCAAGTCTGCTGAGATCTCTCGGGAAAAGCGTTGCCTCACGGACGTTTTCCTCTCCGATGATCTGCATGGTCAGTCGTTCAAGACCGATTCCAAGTCCGCCGTGCGGTGGCATGCCGTGCTTGAATGCAGACAGATAACTTTCCATGCCTTCGGTCTCCATACCACGCTTGTTGATCTTCTCCATCAGCTTGTTGTAATCGTGGATACGCTGACCTCCGGTCGTAATCTCAAGTCCGTGGAACAAGAGGTCAAAACTTAATGTATACGTCTCATCCTGCGGATCGTCCATTGCGTAGAACGGACGCTTTTTGGATGGATAATGGGTAACGAATACGAAGTCGCTGTCATATTCTTCCTTGAAATACTGTCCGATTAGGTATTCCTCCTCCGGCTCGAGATCAAACGGGTTGCGGAACTGTCTGTCGTATTTCTCTGCGACACGCTTTTTGGCTTCATCAAAGCGAACCTGCGGGATCTTGTCAACCTTCGGAAGTGTGATTCCGAGGATCTTCAGTTCCTCTGCGTAGCTGGTCTCCAGTAATTTCATGGTGTACTGCAGAAATCCGGTCTCCATCGCCATAACGTCCTCGAATCCATCGATGTAGCCCATCTCAAAATCCAGACTCGTGTACTCGTTTAAGTGGCGCTTCGTGTTGTGCTTCTCAGCTCTAAACACCGGTGCCGTCTCAAAAACGCGATCAAACACACCAACCATCATCTGCTTGTAGAACTGCGGGCTCTGCTGTAAGATCGCCGGGCGGTGGAAATACTCCAGCTTGAATAAGTTTGCTCCACCCTCTGCACTCTTGGCGCCAAGCTTTGGTGTGTGGATTTCTGAAAATCCCTGACTGTACAGGAAATCACGGAAACCTCTTGTGATGCCTTCCTGAATTCGGAACACAGCGCGCTCTCTTAAGTTACGCAGCGATACGGCACGGTTATTCAGTTTTGCTTCCAGTGAAGTATTCAACTTGTACTTGGATATCTGAAGTGGCATTGCCTCTGCCGGCTCAGAAAAGATTTTGACCTGATCGAGACGAAGTTCAAATCCATGCGGTGCGCGCTCGTCACTCTTGTAGGTTCCCTCCACCTCAACGGTGTCGGCTTCCTTGAGATCGCTGAGTGCGAATTGGGATTTGCCTTCTTCATAGACACACTGAACCAGACCTTCACGCTTTCTTAAAACGATGAATGCAACCTCGCCCATATCGCGGATCGTGTGGATCGCGCCACGGACTTTGACCTGCCTGCCTTCGTAATCGCCTGCAAGGATTTCGCTGATTTCCAGTGCTTCTTTCTTGGTTACTCCTGTAAGATATTCCATTGTTGTACGCTCCTTCTCTTCCCAGTTTGTGGGGATTGTTGGTGCGGGACGGGATGTAAATACTTTGTCAGTCATTTCAGTTTTCTGTTTTTCAGCTGCAAAATCATCCATCATGACCCTGGTTGCGTGAAAAAAAATCTGAAATTAAACGAACAAAAACCCCGGAGCACTTAACTGCTCCGGGGCGAAATTCTGATAATCCCGCGGTACCACCCGCATTGAAAAATAAGTCGTGACTTATCTTCCCTCTCTTGCGCGTAACGTGCGCGAACGAACGAACCTACTTTTGATCCTCTATGAATCTGTTCAACCCGCCTGCTCCGGTAGTGTTCCCACAATCATCTCTTTCAAACAGCGCTCTCAGTCGGTGACGCTGTATTCCTGTCGACGCCCAATGATTGGAGTCTCCTTCAACGCATTTGTTTTTTATTTGTTTCTGTTTTACCATACTGAAAAGCAAAATGCAAGAATTATTTTAAAAACCGGCAAAATATTTTTTCAGGTCCAAAAGAGAATCCTCATAACCATATAGAATTTTTCTCATTTCCTCGTCCGCAGGTGCCTGATCCGGTACCATTACAACCTTGCATCCGGCATCATATGCACTCTGCACGCCATTTGGCGAATCTTCCACTGCCATGCAATTTGCAGGATTCAGCCCCAGTTCCTTGCAAGTGTATGCATACACATCCGGTGCCGGTTTGCCCCGTTCCACCATGGATGCCGAGATGATCCGATCAAACAGATCATACAATCCAATCTCCTTTAAATATACTTCCGTGCGCACAATATTCGTCGAAGTTGCAACCGCCGTCACAATTCCCCGCTCACGCAAAAAGCCTAAGATTTCCTTAACTCCCGGCTTCAACTGGATGCCCTCTTTCTCCACCAGTTCATTGAACATCTCCTGACGCTTTGCGCGGACCTTCTCGTATTCCAGTTCCTTGCCAAACGTCTCCTTCAGATATACTGAAGAAAACGGTCTTCCAAGTGAGCGAAATGCAAGCAACTGCTCTCTGGTCGGGTGATACCCGAAACATTCCAGCGCATACTTCCAGCACGTATAATAGTATTTCTCCGTGTCGATCAGAGTTCCGTCCATATCAAAAATTACTGCTTTTATCATCTTATATTCATCCTTTATTCTCAAGATCCGTTCCCGTCATATCCACAAACGCCTCATCCACACTGAACTGCTCGATCACGCCGTGGCGTGTCTCAATATCCCCGCCAACCGCCGCCGGAATCTCTCTTAAGTTAACAGTATCTCCCGCGGCAAGCC
>CAVHWG010000105.1:9767-11649 GCA_963639645.1 Firmicutes bacterium TM09-10
GCTCGATCACGTCCGAGTATTGCCGCAGGATCACGCCGTGGCGTGTCTCAATATCTCCGCCGATCGCCGCCGGAATCTCTCTTAAGTCAACAGTATCTCCCGCGGCAAGCCGGCTCACGGCCTCCCACGAGAGATACGCACTGTTTACATCAATATGAAAAATAACCCGCTTCATACTACACATTCAAAAACAGATTCCAGGATTCGCTGTCTCCGCTTCCCGCAACCTTGATCTCGTATGTGCGCTCATTATTGCCATCGATCACAAACGCGTACACACTGCTCTCCAGCTTGAGTTCATAGATCACGCCCTCCAAAAGCACGTCCGCAACCTCCTTATACTTGTCCGGCTCAATCGTCTCATCCACAACTTTTTTCTTCAGATTTCCATCCGCATCGTACTCATTATATCCTTCTTCCACAACAGAGATCACTTCCGCACCCTCAATCTTAAAAAGCATCTCATTCGTGCGCATCACACGGATATCACGGTTGAACGAATTTTCCGGCAAAATCTTCACATTGTCAATCACCATATGAAACATATTGTCCGCCATCTGGATATCGCCGACTGCTGCCTCCGCAAAATCGAAGTGATTCAGTTCGTTGATTGAATTGTATTTGTAATCCATAAATCTACCTGCCTTTGTTCGAAAATCGTATGGGTTTATTATCAGCCAATTCGCGTGGAATGTCTAGGGGGAGTTTTGATTTGTTTTCTCTTTACGACCCCACTTGCGAGCTCAATCCTTCTCGAAATCGTCTGCCTCTTTCATTTACCAAATCAGTCTTTCACAGAGTCATCAGCTTCCTCCATCTCCAGCTGTTCTTCTCCGGCACCTTCCTTAAATCTCACGCGAAGCACGGCCTGCGGCCAATTGACAGACACATACGCCTGCTTGCCTTTTGCCTTCGCCTCCTCATGAAACACGTCAAGAAGCTCCTTTAGGACCTCTTTCGTCAGATATCCGCCTCTCCAGTGAAAAAGCAATACTTTGTTCTTTTTAACCGCCTGTCTTACCCGATTTCTGACCTCATCCACGGTCGTCCACGATACTTTTTTCACACGATAATAAAAATGCTCATTGTCCGTGCACGTCGGCACATTCCAGATCACCGGCTCATGATCCCTGAAAATCTGCTTGTCCGCGAGATTCACATAATCATATCGGACCGTATCATCCTTCGAAAGCGTATTATCAAACGTGGCATCCAAGTGATAGTATGTTCCGTCAATCCGCACCACATTCCATGCATGACGATACTTGATGCCTTTCTCCGGATTTGCCTCCGAAAGCGCCACAATACACCAGATTCCCAGTTCATCACAGAGAAGTTTTACCGCTTTTGCAATGCCTTCACATACCGCAACACCGTTGCCAAGCGCCCCTATGATCTCATGCGAATACTCCTTTTTCAATTTGTCGTACTTCACATTATTGACGATAAAATCATGGATGAAAAGCTCTCTGCCTTTTTCATCCAGCTTCTCCGCCTGCCGCGCCAGCTTCTTCACACGCGACTGCATCGCCTGCCGGTGCTCCCTGATCTTGTCCTTCGTAAAAAGATACTCCGGCACAAACTCCACCATAGTAGAATCCGGATAATACCGATAGGAAAATTTCACCGAATAAAAAATCTCCGGGCAATCCATTCGGATCATAAAATAGATGTCCGACAGTTCCTTATTGCTAAGTTTCAGTACCGGGAAGGAGTCCTGCAATTTCAGCAGCCCCTCTTTTATGGCATAATATACTTTTTTCTGTTCCTTGTTTAGTTGATTGTAATAATAATCTTCTGCTTTTGTGCTCATCGTATTGCTCTCCAAAGTTCATTCCAGCTGTCATATCCCATTGACACAAAATAGCGAAGCCAGATGCGC
>CAVHWG010000106.1:0-15209 GCA_963639645.1 Firmicutes bacterium TM09-10
TCATTAAGGCAGACACAAAATCACTCGGACGCATTCTGTGTCAGACGGACAACCGGAGGGGCACTGTCTAAGCTTGAGCGGACAGAAATCATGAAAGGAGCCAAATGGAGATTTTCAGCAAATTCCTGATTTTGGATAACAAGTGGCAACGTAAAAGCCAGCCGCAGAGCCAAGCCGAGCCCGAACGCGCCGCCACAGAGTTTTGCAAACATCTATAATTATAAGTACAGAAAGGGAAATCCATGGAAATCGAACGTAAATATCTGGTAAGCAGACTGCCTGCCAGCCTTGAACAATATGAGAGTAAAAAAATTGCACAGGGTTACCTGTGCACAAAACCGGTCGTGCGGATCCGCCGCTCGAACGATGAATATTACATGACTTACAAAGGCGATGGGCTGATGGTGCGCGAAGAGTACAATCTCCCACTCACCAGAGAAGCCTATGAACACCTTCGTCCGAAGATCGACGGTCTTCTGATTGCCAAGACCCGCTATCTGATCCCGCTTGGCGGAAAACTGACAGCAGAGCTTGACATCTTCGAAGAAGATCTCGACGGACTGGTAATCGTTGAAGTGGAATTCGATTCCGTTGAGGAAGCGAACGCCTTTCACGCACCGGACTGGTTCGGAGAAGATGTCACCAACTCCGGCAGATATCACAACAGTTATCTGAGTCAGCACGGTCTCAACTAGACCAAAATCAGAATTACCGGTCGACGCCAGCTCTTATCTCAGCCGATTGGCAAACTCATACTGTTGTCTTGTCCGGATCGTGTATTTGAGATCCTCAAATCGCTTCTCGATCGGGCCTTCCTGAATGACAACATCTATCGCAACCGCCATCGTATCGATCATGCCGTCTGTGAGCTCATCCCGCATGGAAGTAAGAATGTTATATTTTTCTTCCATGCTTTCCGCTTCCAGAAATTCCATGATCTTCGGATTCATCATCGATTCTTCCGCTTTCTTTGCCATCTCCATCGGGTTTCTCGCAAACTGGCTTCTTCGCTCTCTGGTCGCTGCGACAGCTTTTGTTTTCGGCTCCCTGTCTGTATCGCAGCTCCGGGTCACATTCACTTTCGGCTTATTCACTGCACTTTCATCCGGAAGTGTTTTTTTCTCCACCAGTTCAAAGCGGTATTTCTGCGCAGCTTCTGGATACTTCACATGATCCACCTCGCTGACAAACATGGAGAGCGGTCTTGCGTACACGCCAAAATCCCCATACAGTGCTTGATAGATCACAAGCTCCTCTCTCGTCTCCGAATGTATTGCGATCGTCACGATCTGGTACAGATTGTTCTTAAAATGCCGGTAAATTTCACCGGGTTTCGGTCTACGTTCCAATGTTAATTCCTCCTGATGTCTTTAATCCGCCAACGTAAAGCGGTTGATCATATCCATGGCCTCCCCAAGGAAATCGCGCTCAAAGCTTAAGTTTCCGTCATATCCTTTAACCATCAGATCCTCAATGCTGCCAAGAAGGTTTTCGTCCTCAACGCGCGGTGCGCCCTCCGTGTGCAGCTTCAGGTGATCTTCGCGTTCCTTTGCCACATAAGCGGCTTCCGCCGGAGAAACCTTCTCCGAGTGTTTATGCTCCCTCTCAAGTTCATGAAGCGTCTCATCCGCCTCATACTTCTTTGTATTTGCCTTCGCACGCTGCACGATATCCGGTGCCGGAGCCTTCGGTGCCTGATACGCCTGCCCTCTCGGACTCGGTGTCGCGGTATATGCCTGTATCATGCGGCTCGCCGCTGTGTTCTGCGCACGATTCGATCCTGTATTATTCCGCTGCGAAGCAGTCTTCGCTTCCGCTTCATCCAGCCATTTCTCCGCCTGCTTTCCAAACTTGATTGCATTCTCTTTTACGACTTTCCCCACACGTTCCATCGTCTGACTCTGCCGGTTGGTCTGTCGCCCGCTGACGTTCGGTCGGCTTTGATTCTTCTTGTCGCCTTTTCCCGTAACCTTGCTGATAATGTACCAGACTACGCCAAGCCATATCAGCATTCCTAACAATCCACTCATAACATTCTTCTCCTATCTGATCTCTGCGATCTGTGCGATAACGCGCTTGGCGCGTTCCTGCGGAGAATCCTCCCCACCGGATGCATGATCGAATATTTCCGTTGCTTCCAAAAACTTCCGGCTTCTGCGATCCGTCGCATTCCGGCAATCCGCGCGTTTGATATCCGCACGTTCGATCGCTCCCGCAAGCAGCGTAACGATCGGTGCCAGAAACTGTTCCTCGTAAGTCTTTGTGATACAGGCAAGCTTCTCTCCTGCCGGAAGATCTTCCAATTCCTTTTCCGTGTGATTCATCAGATAAAAACCAAGCTTCCACGCAGACGGCTTCTCTTTCTCCAAAGCCTCCGCGAGCAGCGCAAGAAGATTCTCGATTTCGCTCTGCAAGATCAGCTTCTGATCCGGTTCCTCGTATGCTTTCGCTCCGAGCCGAACGATCGTATCGTAAGTGGAATGAAACTCACGATCCTCGCGGCTGATCAGAAATTCATGATCAAATCCGTTCTGTCTGCGCTTCATCTCTTTGATGATCTGCGCAAACTCCTTCTTATCGTATGCCGCCTCACCCGTGATCATACGCTCCATCTGTCTCGCTCCGTCATTGACCCACTCCGTTGCAACACGGCAATTCTCATACTGTGTCTGCACCGACTGCCACTGACGATTCAGCTTATCGTATTTTTTCTGCCAGCTTTTGAATGCGGCCATATCCGTATCCGTTGCCGCAAGTGCAGCCTTGATCTTATCTAACGCTTCATCCTTACCAAACATGTTTCCAATACACCTCACCCCTGTGTTGATCCCATTCCCGATTCTATATCGAATCTATTATAACCTATTTGGTAGTTTTAGCCAACAATTCCTCGCAGAAAAAGAAAGAGGAATGCCACAACAACGATCACAAGTGTGATCAGATTGTTCTGCTTTCTCTTGCGATAATACTCCTGCATCGCCTTCTCGGTCTCGGAGAGCACTGCCGCTTCCTGCTCGTCGCGGCATACAAAATTTCCATATCCGTTTGTTTCAAGAAGTTCAATCGCACGGGCGCGGTCTGCCGCCGCGACATACAGATTTCCGTCCGGCAGTATGGCATTTTTTGCTGTATTGACATACAGGGTGCCTTCTTTTTTCTCTTCCAATGTGCCCTCGGCATAAGTCTCAATGTTATGAGAAAGCAGGAGCTGTATGATTGCTCCTGCTTTCTCGTCACTGACCTTAACCGCAAGCTTGCGAATAAAATCATAGTTCATATTTATACCTCATCATAAAGGTGACATTTTACCTTATGTCCGTTGCCCATATCACGTGGCTGCGGATCCTCATGTTTACAAATCTCCATGCACTCTTTGCAGCGTGTATGGAACTTGCATCCTGCCGGTGGGTTGGCAGGGGACGGAATATCTCCCTCGAGAAGGATACGCTCCTTCTTGATATCCGGATCCGGCATCGGAATTGCCGAGAACAATGCCTTGGTATACGGATGTAACGGATTTGCGAAAATATCGTCTGTCTCACCGGTCTCTACGAGACCTCCAAGATACATAACACCGACCGTATCGGAAATATGCTCTACAACCGACAGGTCATGCGAAATAAACAGATAAGTCAGATCACGCTTCTCCTGTAATTCACGAAGAAGGTTGATGATCTGTGCCTGAATCGATACATCCAAAGCGGAAACCGGCTCATCACATACGATGAATTCCGGATTGAGTGCAAGTGCACGCGCAATACAGATTCTCTGACGCTGTCCGCCGGAGAACTCATGTGGATAACGGTCCTTGTGATACTCCTGAAGACCGCAGTCTAACATGACTTTTGTCACATAATCATCGTACTCGTCCTTCGAAACGAGTCCGTGCTCACGGACAGCCTCACCGATAATCTCACCGACCGGAAGTCTTGGTGAGAGGGAAGAATACGGATCCTGGAAGATGATCTGCATCTTTGTACGCATATCACGAAGCTTCTTTTTATCCCAGGCATTCACATCCTCACCGTTAAAAAGTACTTCACCTTCCGTCTTCTCGATTAATCGGAGAATGGTACGTCCTGTTGTCGACTTACCACATCCGGACTCTCCTACAAGTCCCATAGTCGTTCCACGCTTAATGTTAAAGCTGACATCATCGACCGCCTTGACCTGTCCGGTCACGCCACCGAAGAATCCGCCTTTGATCGGGAAATATTTCTTTAAATGAGACACTTCGAGAATGTTCTCATCATTGTGTTTGATCTGTTCATTACTCATTCTTTGTGTCTCCTTCCTTGCAACGATAGCAGCTCACTTCATGTGTCGGAGATACCTTGTAAACACTCGGGTATGCACCCTCACATCCATCCACACACATCTCGCAACGGTCTCTGAAGTAGCAGTAATCCGGCATATTGATCGGGTTCGGCACGCTTCCCGGAATGCTGTAAAGCTTATCCACATGCTTGCCGACAACCGGCTTTGAATTCATAAGTCCGATCGTGTAAGGATGACGCGGATCCTTGAAGATCTCCTGCGCGGTTCCTTTCTCAATGACACGTCCGGCATACATAACGACCACATAATCTGCCATCTCTGCAACCACACCAAGGTCATGGGTGATCAGCATGATGGAACTGTTGATACGGTCCTTTAAGCTGCGGAGCAGATCAAGAATCTGCGCCTGAATGGTTACGTCCAGAGCGGTCGTAGGCTCATCCGCGATGATCAGCTTCGGATCACAGGCCAAAGCCATCGCGATCATGATACGCTGACGCATACCACCGGACAACTCGTGCGGGTACATCTGATAGACACCTTCCTTGTTGGCGATACCAACCATCTCCAGCATCTCAAGTGTACGTGCCTTAACTTCTTCCTTGTTCTTCTCCGGATAATGAAGTGCGATGACCTCATCCACCTGATCTCCGATACGGAATACCGGATTTAAAGATGTCATCGGCTCCTGGAAGATCATGGACATATAGTTACCGCGAAGCTTCTGCATCACAGAAGTCGGGGTATTTACAATATTATAGGTCTTGTTTCCGTCGTTGAAACGGATCTCCCCCTCCACCGTCTGACCGGTCGGGCGCTGTACCAGCTGCATTAAGGAAAGGCTGGTTACGGACTTACCGCAGCCGGACTCTCCTACGATACCGACCGTCTTGCCCTGCGGCACATCAAACGATACACCGTCAACCGCCTTGACCGTTCCGATATCGGTGAAGAAATACGTATGGACATTGTCGAACTCGACACAGTTGTCCGGATTCTTCATATTGGTAATATATTCCTCTTCCGGAATATGCTTTCTGTTTCTCTTCTTCTCGATCTCTCCGGTGATCTTGCGATTCTCCTTCGCAATACGGTGAGATTCCTTCGCGGAGATGTATCCGCTGTCTTTTTCTTTTTTTAATAATCCCATCTTAGCCACCTACCGTTTCATCTTCGGATCGAATGCGTCACGCAGACCATCACCAATAAAGTTAAATGCAAGTACCGTAAGAAGGATCAAAAGACCTGCCGGTACCCAGACGAACAGATAATTCGTCATAACGTAGGAATCATTTACGGCATTGATGATACTTCCCCAGGAAGCTGCCGGGTACTTGATACCGAGTCCCAGGAAACTTAAGGATGCCTCTGTTAAGATAACATCACCGATTCCCATGGAAGCAAATACGATCAACTGCGGGATAACATTCGGGATCAGGTGCTTGAAGATTCTTCTCTTAACGCTGATTCCGGTTGCCTCTGCCGCGATCATGAATTCCTGCTCACGGAGCGAGAGGATCTGTCCACGAACGATACGTGCGATTCCTACCCATCCGATGATACCCATGATGACACAGAGCATATAAATACGGATCGTCGGTGACACCTTCATGTAATCCATGATTGAACCAAGGATCAGGTAAAGCGGCATCGCCGGGATACAGTAAACAATATCAACAAGACGCATCAGCAGGTTGTCAACCCAGCCTCCGAAGAAACCGGCAACACCACCGACGATCACGCCGAGAACAAGCTCGATGAGCACAACGACGAAACCGATCAGAAGGGAAATACGTCCACCGTACATCAGTCGTGTCAGAAGATCCATACCGTTGGCATCGGTTCCGACCGGATGTTCTAAGGATGGAGACGAGTACGTATCCATAACCTTTGTCTGCTGATATCTCTTGATAATATACTGTCCGTCCTTACGGCTTAACAGATATTCCTCATCCTCACCGTCCGCATTGGCAAATGTGAAGGAATCCACATCACTGTCGATAGCTTCCTTGGCAGCTTCCTTAAACTCCGGTGAAAGGTATACACTGTCGGAAACCGCATTGATGTTCATATCAGAAACATACGCGTATGTGTTACCATCAGCATCATATACCATCGTAGCACCTTCGCCCTCTGCCTCGATCGAATAGGTATTGCCATCCGCATCCACAGAAGCCTCTCCGTTACTGATCGCTACCATGACATTGCGGCAGAACTCATATGAGAATGTGACATCCGATGAATACGCGGTAAAGGAACGCTCATAGAGCATACCGATCTCATTTTTCTCAATCGGAACACGTCCGTTATATAACAGATAGACGCCCTCACCGATCTGGTCGAGACACATCATATCATTGTCCGCGGTCTTAAAATTCAGCTTACCGGTTGAGATTGCAAGAATGGACTGCGAATAACCGTCACTTGGAATCTTTCCGCCATCCTTCATCATCACCTGATAATCTTTAATATAGGTTGCACCCGCATAGTCTTTCTTTACTTCATCCATACGGTAAAATACTTTACTCTGGCTGTATGGCATGATCGCGCCGCCCACGAAAGCGAATAAGAACATGCACACAATAATCACAAGTCCTACGATTGCAAGCTTGTTACGGAAAAAGCGCTTCGCTACCATCATTCCCGGAGAGAGCACCTGGACACGCTTCGCATCGTCCAACTTTACATCTTCGGTTGACTGATTTGTCATCTTTTCGTTATCCATAGTTCCCTCCTTTCTAGTTTACACGCACACGTGGATCAACCACTGCATACAATACATCCGCAATCAGGTTTCCGAGAAGAATTAAGATTGCGAGGAACAACATGTAGAACATAACAAACGGGATATCTCCCTGTACAATACACTGGTATGATGTATATCCGATACCCGGAATCTGGAACAGAGTCTCAGTGATCATCGCACCGCTGAACAGTCCCGGAAGTGATCCGCCGAGAAGTGTTACGATCGGGATCAACGTATTGCGGAACGCGTGATGATTGATAACACGGTCCTCGGCAAGTCCCTTTGCACGGGCAGTACGGATAAAGTCCGCATTCAATACTTCAAGCATATTGGTACGGGTATAACGCATCAGAGATCCGATACTTACAATTGACAATGTGAGTGTCGGCAGGATCATATGCTGTGCCATATCCAGAATCTGTCCCATCGGTGACAGCTGCTCATGCATACGTCCGACGATTCCGTACAGATCCACCCATCCGAGTTTGATGGAGAATATCCATTTTAAGATGGTCGCAAAGAAGAAACTCGGCAATGAGATACCGATCAAAGCGATCACCGTGATCGTATAGTCCAAGGCAGAATACTGCTTTCTTGCTGCTGCAATACCCGCAGGGATCGCAATAATAATTTCCAGAATAAAAGACGCAAGTCCTAACGCAAAGGAATACCAGATAACTTCGGAAAACTTCTCAAGTACCGGTTTGTTCCAATACCAGGAATCACCAAACTGTCCTCTGACAGCCTTGGATGCCCAGTGAAAATATCCCTGAATCACACCGGTATCAAGACCATACGCCTCATCCAGCTGTTCCTTCCACTCCTGATAAGTTTTCGAGCCGGGCTTCTGCGCCAGCTCTCTCGCTTTGTTCTCGACAAATGAAGCCGGCATACAGCGCATGATGCCGTAGATGATCATTGTCACGAAGAACAGTAATACAATCGAGATTAATACTCTCTTTAGAACAAATTTCTTCATCTTGTTCTCTCCTTTTCCTATTTACTTACAAAGCGGTAACGCGAAAGGTATTTCGTAAGAAGAAACCTTTTGACTCTGCTTGCGAAATACCTTTCGCACTGAAGGGGGATATCCCCCTTCAATGCTTAGCAGTATTTCTTGTTATAACTTAAGACTAGTTCATCTCTACGTTCTGAATCTCATCTAACCATCCGTAGTATGTTGTTGCATCCTGTATAAGTGTATCAACATTGACACGCTCGGTACTGAAGATGAAACCTTCCTGTCTCTGGTATACAGGAATCTCAACTGCGTAATCTACGATGAAATCAAGACACTCTTTGTACTTAGCCTTACGGTAAGACTGGTCAGTATTTGTTCTTGCATCCATAACCATCTTATCAAGCTTGTCAGAGTAGATTGCATACTTGTTGGCATCTCCACCCTCACTGTGGTAGATCTGGAACATATCCGGATCAAGTGTTGCGCTCCAAGCTGCACACCAGATATCAATTGTTCCTGCATCAAGACCGTTCCAAAGAAGGTTGGAATCTGCAACGTCGTTGATCTTTAAGTCAAATCCGATTGTCTTTAATGCGTTAGAAGCCTCGGTTAAGATACCGAAGGATGGGTGATCTCCGCTACCGCCGGCAGGAATCATTGCCTCGTAAG
Organism: Firmicutes bacterium TM09-10; assembly: GCA_963639645.1. Taxonomy (GTDB): domain Bacteria; phylum Bacillota; class Clostridia; order Lachnospirales; family Lachnospiraceae; genus Roseburia. The sequence continues at coordinate 8,655 of CAVHWG010000106.1, forward strand.
ACATCTTTGCACCTTCCGGAGCTGCAGTAATCTTACCATTCTCAACGGTATAACCGGCTGCCTCAAAGTATCCTAAAGCTGCCTGTAATGCTGCCGCATACTTGTCATCCTCAGACATATCGTCTGTATAGATCTCATTTCCGTCAACATCGGTAGAGAATGCTACCTTGTAATCAGCATCAGACTTCTGTGGAGCTGCCCATGATGTATTGGAGATCGGGTAGTTGATTACTTCTGCAGATTCTCCGAAATAAGACTCGATTGTTACATCACGATATACAGCGATAACAGTTGCGATAGCCTTTCTTAAATCCTTGGATGCCTCGCTGGATCCGTCTCCGCCAACACTTACATTCTGTGAGTTGATACCGATATATCCGTATCCGTTGAAATCGGTAAGAATTGTTGTTAACTTATCACCACTGATCTCACCATTTGAGTTCTCTCCTGAGATCTGCTCAAGAGCTGACTTTGACATAGCTGGATCTGTGATATCGATAGATCCCTGAATGACACCAGGAGTCTTATCTGCCTCAGATGTTGTCTTGAACTGAATGTTCTTTGTCTTTGGAGCTCCCTTAAAGTAAGTATCATTTGCCTCAAGGTATGCGATCTTGTTCTCATATTTTACAAACTTGTAAGGTCCTGCACCCATTGGATCGTTTGTCTTGGCACGAACAGAAGACAGATCACCCTTGTCAAAACCGAACTTGTTGTTGTCGTAATCATACTTGTCAGTGCTTCCATAGTAATGCATTGGAGCAACCTGGATTGCTAACTGATAGATTGCAGTTGCATCAACTTCTGTTAATGTAACACGAACACTGTAATCACCGGTCTTCTGGATTCCTTCAACATGATCTGCAGAAGTACCTGTCTCTACAGTTACCTTGTAGCTGTCATCTAAGAAATCGAAAAGAGATGCATCAGCGGTCTCTGTATCGGAGGCGGTCTCATAATCACCGTCATATGCAGCTACGATTTCATTAAAGAAATCTGCCATAGTCGGATCTTCGTAAGTATTTCCGGATGGAGCGGTAAGAACACCGTCATCGCCAACTTCACCGTATCCGTATACAGCCATAGCACTCTTTGCAGTATTGTCTTCACAGTAACCCTGTGCTGCACAGTAATCAGCAATGTTCTGTGCCCACTGCTCACCGGCTGCCGGAAGATCTGTCTCGAAGAACTGCTTCTGCTGATCCTCAGTATAATAACTGTAATCAGTGTTATCTGCACCATTCTTAAGCATTAACTTATATAATGCCTCAGAACCCTCTCTGTATGCGTCAAGACCCTTGATCGGTAAAGCATATAAAGAAGATGATCCATCGTAGGAAGGATCAAGCAATACGTACATAGAGAAGATTACATCGTCTGCTGTCATCTGCTCTCCGTCGGAGAACTTAATGTCATCGCGAAGTGTGAAATCGTAATCTACGGTTCCGTCATCATTCTCAGTAACCTTGCAATCAGAAATTCCCTTGTATGTGTACTCTGTTCCGTTGTACTCTTTTGTCTCGCCCTCGATACCATTGTAGATGATCTCGCCGGAACGATCATTGCCCAGTAAGTATGGATGAACTAAGTTAACCACACGCTGATCCGGTACAGACTGTACAAAGAACGGGCTGAACTTCTCGCTCATATCTTCACAGCCGATAACGAGCGGAGTGCTGGATGTTGCGTCGCCTGTCTCAGTTCCATCCTGGCTCTTAGAGCCACATCCGGAAACAAGACCTGCAACCATTGTTCCTGCTAATAATAAAGCAAGAACCTGTCTCATTTTCTTCATATTTTTTCCTCCTATTATTGGACGTGGAAATGATCACTTCCACTAATCTATGTTCTAACCTCCGTTCGAGGATAAAACCTAATTCATATTCTTCTCTTTCACCTTGGAAGCGAATGTCCGGTCATAGTAGCGGCCGTACCCGACAACCAAAGCAATATGCGGAAGATGAAGCAGTACATACACCAGCTCCGGCACAAGATGCATCCCGTTCCGGTGTAACACCATATAAAGCAGCTCAAACGCGATACCGATCACATCCATCGCAAGCACCGCAAGCAGCGACTTCTTAATACGCATCAGTCCATGTTGATACTGCAGACACGTCATTGTCGTGCCGGCACTCCAGTAGGTAAACACCCCGAAAAAGGCGTAAATGAGTGGCAGATACGTAAACAGATATAAGAATACAACCCAACCGGTCCGCGACGAATCCTGATTGATCATTCCCGCAAGAAGCTGGAATGCGGCAATCCCCAGAACAAATGCAAAATTCACACAGGAACTCTGCTTTTTGCCGGAGTCACTCATCTCAAGGACATACACGCGCGGATCGTTCAGATATTTGTTGTTTTTAATCATCAAACTTGACTTTCTTTTCCAGCTTTCCAACAAGTTCCTCGATGCATCCGTCCTCAAACGGGCTGTTCAGTCCCGCCTCACGGATCACATTGACATAGAAATCCTTGGCAGACAGCTTGCAAAGCTTTAAATAATTGTTCCATGCAGACTCGAAATCCTCATCCATCTGCACTTTGTACTGCATCGCGCAGACGCTTGCAAGTACATAGTCAATATAGTAGAACGGAGACTGGAAGATGTGTGACTGTCTCTGCCAGTATCCACCGTTTGCGAAGAACGGATCATCTTCATAATCCAGATGCGGACGGTATTCTTTCTCCAGCTTCGCCCAGACATCCTTGCGCTCCTGCGGCGTCATATCCGGGTTGGCGTATACGATATGCTGGAACTCATCAACCATACATCCGTACGGTACGAAGATCGCAGATTCTTCAAAATGCATCTTCAGATAGTCATCCTTGCGGTCTCCGAAGAACTTGTCCATCCAGCCGTAAGTAAAATATTCCATCGACATCGAGTGGCACTCTGCGGTCTCCATCGTGATGTCCGCATGCTCGCGGATCTCATCATCGCGGAGCAGATATCCCTGGAATGCGTGTCCACACTCGTGTGTGATCACATCGACATCTCCGCTCGTTCCGTTGAAGTTGGCGAAGATGAATGGTGCCTTGTAATTCGGAAGGTAGGTCATATAACCACCCTGACGCTTGGTCTTGCGGCCTAATACATCAAAAAGCTCATGCTCCATCATAAAGTCGAAGAACTCTCCCGTCTCCGGTGACAGTTCGTGGTACATCTTCTGTCCGGCTTCAAGGATCTCCTGCGGTGTTCCGATCGGATTCGGGTTACCACCCTTGATATATACGTCATTATCGTAGTATTTTAACGAATCAACACCGATGTCCTTGCGGCGCTGCTCATGCAGACGATTGACAAACGGTACGAAATATTTCTTAATCTGTGCACGGAAAGTCTCCACCATCTCCTGATCGTAGCAGTTACGGTTCATGCGATAGTAACCGAGCTCGATGTAATTGTCGTATCCAAGCATTCTTGCCTGCTCGGTACGATTCTTCACCATCTTATCATAAATCTCGTCAATTTCACCTGTAACCTTCTGGAAATACTCACTGACCGCTGTCCATGCGCGTTTTCTCGTAGCACGGTCCTCCGCAGTCATAAATGGTCTCATCAGTGACAGATTGTAGACTTCTCCGTCGAACGGAATCTCCGCTGTCGCGATCAGCTTTCCGTAACGGCTGACCAGAGCATTCTCTTCCTGCATCAGTGGAATCAGCTTCTCGTCAAATGACTTCAAAGCGATCTCGATATTCTTGAACTTGACCGGTCCGATCTTCGCCTCTAACACATCACGGTACGGTGATTCATAGAGGACCTTGGAATATTCATTATTATAATTCTGAAGGACCGGGATCATCTCATCGTAATAATCATTTTCCTTCTCATAGAAAGCGTCTGTCGTGTCAATATCGTGGCGTGTCTTCGCCAATACGATATTCGTCTCGATGTCCGCCCAGAACTTATAGTACTCTCTGTGGATCTCAAACTGTTCCTCTCCGGAAGCGGCAGCCTTACTTCTTGCAATAATATCCTTGAATCCGGCTTCTACATCCGCAAGCTCCACTCTCTTATACAGCATCTCTGAAAACTTCATGTTACCTAATCCGCCTTGGTTCCCATTTGCAATAACGTGTTAACACTTTACCAAATGAAAATATTTCTGTTTAAACGAAAAAGAAGTCCAACCAACTCCTTTGTCCGTTGCACTTCCTGTATACGCATTGTTTTATTTGTCCGAAACACAACTGTTTCTGCTGTGCGAACAAAACTATTATAGCGTGTGAAAAAAATTTGTCAACAAGAAACCGCACGCATTCTTTGCATAAATTTTTATATATTTTGTTTTCATGAAACAATATGCATAATTTATTGTGTTTTCGCGATTTTCATGCTTTTCACATGCATTTTTATTCATTGTGTTTTTTAAAGAACTTTTTCATAGTAATGTGGTATACTATGCGTAGACGATTAAGAAAGGGAACCCATATGCTTACTATAGAAGAAGTATTAAATCTGAATTATTATAAGAAGACAACCTACACGGGATGGATCAACGGTATGCGCTTTCTGATCAAGTGCGAAGCCCCGGAGGAGGGTGATGCCTTCTTCCACGCCTGGGTATGGCCGGGGCCGTTCATCTTCGATCTCGTCGATGACACGCAGAAGTTCGACTTTACAGCGCCTTTTTCCGATGAGGGAAAGCAGCAGGTTGTGGACTGGATCAACACCCAGTACGAGGATAATCCCGATCTGTGGTCGCACGAGCGCAAACCGATGTACGTAAAATAAATCTGATTCTTCCATATTATATGGCAAAAGCCGCACCCCTCACCGGGATGCGGCTTTCCTTTACTCTGCGACCGTCGCAGAATGTATTGTTCGATGTTTCCAGATCATGTAAGTAACTATGAGTAGTACGCCCGTCAGTACCCACGCTGCCGGATCCGCAAAACACACGCCGGCATATCCGAATCGCTTGGCAACGATCACGATTGCCAGATAACGGCCGAGCAGTTCGACCACACCGCTGATCATCGGAACGATTCCGCGGTCAAGTCCCTGCAGCGCATTGCGGTACAGGAAGATCCATGCGAGCGGAAGCATGAACGCGCTGATCGTGTAGAGATACTGCATCGCATAGGACATCGTCTGTGCCGACGGATCCTTAATAAACCAGCCGATCATAAACGGGCCGGCGAAGCAGCACACGACGACTGCGATCGCCGTGGTCACAAAACATAAGAAGAATCCACTTCGCATGCCTTTGTAAATACGATCCAGTTTCTTGGCGCCGAGATTCTGCCCGCAATAGGTTGCCATCGCCGTACCGAGCGTCGGCATCGGCTGTACGGCAATATTATATACTTTCGACGCAGCCGTATAAGCGGCAACTACTTCCGAACCAAACATATTGACCGCGCGCTGGAAGATCATCGCACCGATCGCCGTAATCGAATAATTGAGCGCCATCGGCACGCCGATCGACAAAAGCTTACAGATTCCCTTGAAATCCCAGTAGAAATCACTCGCTTTCACGCGAAGGATATCATATTTCTTATACATAACAACGAAGCACAATACTGCCGCCACCGCCTGCGAGATGACGGTCGCATACGCGGCACCCGCTGTCCCCATCTTAAATACAACGATCAAGAACACATCGAGGCCGATGTTGAGCGCCGATGAGAAGATCAGAAAATACAACGGTGTACGGCTGTCTCCGATGCCTCGCAAAATACCGGAGACCACATTGTACGCCATCGTAAACAGAATACCGCCGAAGATAACTTTAATGTAATCATCCGCAAGCACCAGAATATCCTGTGGCGTGTTCAGCCAGAGCAAAAGCTGGCGGGATCCTAAAACCGTCGGAATCCCGAGCAGCACCGATACGACAACAGTCAAAAATAAAGACAGTGCCACATAATGTCTTAACAGATCATATTTTTTCGCGCCAAACGCATGGGAAATCATGACACCAAATCCCTGCGCGATTCCATTCGCAAATCCAAGTACCAGAAACATGAGGCATCCCGTCGCACCGACTGCAGCAAGCGCGTCCTGTCCGAGATACTGTCCCACGATCACCGTATCGACCATGCTGTAGAACTGCTGAAACAAATTGCCCAGCAGAACCGGAATGGAAAAAAGCAAGATAATCTTCAGTGGATTACCGACTGTCATATCCTTTCTCATAATGTATACTCCTCATATATAATACCAAAACAGTCCCACATTCACTACACTACATAAATTTTTGTAAAGAAAGAGACTAACGCAAAGTTAGTCTCTGCCTGCGGGCAACAGGACTTGAACCTGCACGTCGTAGACACTAGAACCTAAATCTAGCGCGTCTGCCAATTCCGCCATGCCCGCTGTTCGTTATAAAGTTTTGTAGAGTAGTATATAACGTTACTTATTAACTATACAGACTCCCCTAACTTATGTCAATAAGTTTTCGGCAAATTTCTCTTGACGAATCGTGAAAAATATTGTAACATACAGAAAGTGTGAGAGATACACATGGGCTTGTAGCTCAGCCGGTTAGAGCGCACGCCTGATAAGCGTGAGGTCGGAAGTTCGAGTCTTCTCAAGCCCAT
>CAVHWG010000107.1:0-24996 GCA_963639645.1 Firmicutes bacterium TM09-10
TTGCGGTACCGTACTCGAGATCATATGTCTTCTCTACGGTCTCACATGGAAGCTTACCCTTCTTGCGGATCGGAACGAATGGCTTATGAAGCAGATAAGCCAGTGGCATTCCGAAAAGGAAACCTCTTGACTCCGCACCTGCGATCACATCAAAATCCAAACCTTCCAGGCATTTTGCAAGCTCGTCGATGGAAAGTTTTAATCCATCCGCATCCATTAAAATACTGGTGACATCCCGGAAAATAATTCCCTTCTCCGGAAAATCCGGAATACTTCTAATGTACTCTTCAAGTTTCTTCATGCTGAATACCTCACATCTATTTTGTAATCTACCATTCATTATACGGCTTTCCCGGACAGTCTGCAAGTATGCACTTGCCAATTCCTTATATTCAGACAGAATGTGCGACTGCCGCTCACTTGACCTTCGAGAAATCTTTCTTTTGTCGCTGCAGTACATCGCACACCGTAAGGCATCCGTCCTGTACCACAAATCTGATATCATAACCGGCAAACGCCATCCCGTACACATAATCCGGTTTCTTATTGTAGGCCGCGCGTGGATCCTGTGCAAGCACATCGATTGCCGCAGCACGCAGCTCCTCCGGAAGCTTCAAAAGAAGCTCCTGCGGGAAATCCACCTTGATCTGATCCGTCACATGGGCATCTGCAAATCCGCCAACCGCTTCCGGGTGCGCATCCGCATACGGCAGATACGGCTTGATATCATAGATCGGTGTCCCGTCAAGGAGGTCCACGCCGGACACCGTGAGAATCGGGCCGTATTCCTTATCATATACCACCTGCTCCAGTTTCACACAGGAGAGCCCGATCGAATTCGGGCGAAAAGGCGATCTTGTTGCAAACACACCGCGGCGCTCCTTTCCCCCGAGCCTCGGCGGCGCGACCGTCGCGTGAAACACATCCTGCTTCGCCTTGGAAAACTCCCAAAGAAGCCACAGATGGGAGAACTCCTCAATGCCTTTGAATGCATCCGGATTACGGAACGGCGGCTCCATCACGATCGTCCCCTGTGCCGAGGCGGCAAGTCCGCTCTGGCGCGGGATTCCGAATTTTTCCGAAAACGGTGTATGAATATGTGCGATCGTAACCATAGTCTTCTGCTTCCTACATCTGATAGAATTTGAGATTCTCATTTAATTCAGGCGTAATCTCGCCGCCCGCCGCCTCATACTTGTCGTACATTGCGGTAATTCTCTGTACTTTCTTTGTATTCTCCGCATCCAGCCTGCGGAACACATTCTGGTACTGTGGATTCTGCATCAGATTCTGCCGGATGTCTTTTGCAAACGGACAATAGCGCACCATGATCTCCCTTGCCACCTTGTTCAAGCGGAAGCTTCCAGCAGACTCGTATTTCATCCAGCTCTGGTAATCCTTGACAAACACTTCGCGGTAACTGTTGCGTGCCCGTGTAAGCGCTGTCTTGATCTTGTCCTTGGCATCCGCCGACAGATCCGTGTTCTTACGGTAGAACTGTATGTAATCGCAATACTCGGAAGTAAGCGAACGCTCTCTGATATCGTTCCAGTACACCCCCTGGATCCTTCGGCAGATTTCCCAACGGTAACGTCCCATCGTCTCCACCATCAGCTCATCGAGATCCACCGCGGTAAACATCGGGAACAAAAAACGCGCCGGCGTATTGCTTTTCGCCCCGACCGTCTCCTGCCACATGACCGCACGCGTGCCCGCATCCGGCATCAGGATCACATCCGGGAGCACCTCATGCATCATCCACTCCTGATTGATGCCATGCGCCGGATCCGAGAACATCACCTCCCGGTACAGCACGGAGTAATCCAGACAGCGGATCTTGTTGATCGCACGCTCCACACGTTCCGCTGTCACGGCCATCTTCTCGATCGTGTTGATAAACTCCTCCGAGGAGAGCACCGGACAGAACGTTGTCACTCTTCCGCTGGTTACACGATGTCCAGATGTAAAGAGATTCCGGATTTCAAATTCCACTTTTGCCTGCGGATTTTCTTTGAGCTTCGCCAGCTGGGAATCCGTAATCTCCCCCTGTCGCTTTAAATCCTGCAGATAGCCGTTGTAATCAAGATCGAACTCATTGCGGGAAGGCTCCTTTTTGCGCTGATAGATCAAAAGCAGCCAGTCATAGATCGTAAAAATGTGATCCGAGTGAAAAAGTCCCAGTGAATCAACCAGATTATACAGTGTATTCGTATGCTCCTCTCCGAGCAGTTCCACATCCATAAATCCGAAATTCAAAAACATCGCGATCACCGGTGACGGGCGCATCAGATCCTCTGTCGAACGCAGAAATGCTTTCTCATAGATTTCATAGAACCGCACCGTAATCTCCTTGCGGATCCTGCGCACATCGTTGTCCGAGGACAGACGGTCCGGCAGATTCCGGTACTGCGCAAGCACATCTTTATACGCACCGATCGCCTCATCATCATATCCGGCATACTCCATAATGCGCGCGACACAATCCTCACGTGACACACGGATCCGTCCGCTTGCGTCGGTCTCAAAATTGTGTTCCTCACACAATTCTTTGCATTTTGCAAGCTGCTTCTCCTCGTAGATACCGAGCTGTTCCATCACATTTGCGATCGAGATCATCTGATTTCTCGTCTCTGTGATATCGCGGTCCTTCGCAGAAAGTTCCACCGCGAGGCTGAAATACAGATGAAAGATATCATCCCCCGAATCCGCATAGAGAATATCACGATTGTACAGCAGATAGGTCACCAGCTCACCGATTCCCTGCGTCACACGGCGCATCTGCGCAGCCGCTTCCATGATCGCGCCGACACACAGATTGTCATCCTTGATCATCAGCTGCATATACTCTTTGAGATAATTTCTGACCAGACTGTTACTGTTGCTGATCTCCCAGTTCTCCGCGCGGTGCTGCATATTGAGTGCCTCAAAGTTCTCGATGCGCGTAAAGTCCTGTTCATCCATCAGCAGATTGCTGCATGCATTCTTGTAATCACTGTAAAACGTCTCCGCGATACGATGCAGCAGCTCCGCTTTCTTCTGCAGACTCGAATACAGAAACAGTGCCTGGTGGCGCTGCTCGATCGCCGTCCTTAGAAAGATCGGCCGGAAGTTCTCATGTTCCGATAAGATCTGGTGCAGATCCGCGGCATTCTTACACGGGATCACAATAAGAACCGTGTCCTCCCGCGCCACGTAATCGCACGCAAACCATTCATTTTCAAGAATTCCGATAATAGAATTCCTCTTCATCTCAATTTCCACAAACGCGAACTGACGGACGACGGCCCCCTCCTGAATGAGATACCATTCCATCACCTTATCCTGTCGCTTTGCGACAATTTCCCCTTGATTAACCCGCAATACCTTCATAATTCTTCGCCTGACTCCTAAAATGGCATTTCAAGATCTTTTCTGTGGCGCAGCGCAACATGATCGATTTCCAGACCGGTCGCACCAAAGAAAATCTTGATATAATGATTCTTTCCGAAAATTCCGCCAAAATCGCGGACCGTTGTCTCCCACACTCCGTTTGAACCGCGCAGTGCGATCATTTCTTTGAGTGTATTATCAAAAAATACGGAGACCGGCATCTGTGCCAGATCCTCCAGCGGAGAACGTGACACGATCTCAAGATCATATTCTGCCGGTGCATACCTCATGTCGATACCAAAAAGCACTGAATTTCCCTTCTCTGTATTCCAGTCTTTCGCCGGAATGATCACATCGCCGTTCTCATCTGCTTTATAATATACAACATTGCTGTAATCAATGTCATCCTCATCATCCGCTTTCGCATCGGCGATCTCCTCATCCGAGATCCGGTTCATCTCATAGAGCATCGCCGGCGACTGTAATATAAAGCCTAAAATATTGCGTGCATTGCGCTGCAGCTGACCTCTTGTGATGCGTCCGCTTGCAAGAGACTCCTTCACATTGTCCTGTGCCTGATCCATGCAGTCCGGCGTTACCATATACAGATCATTCTGTGCTTCCACCATCGGCGCGCGATTCTTAATATCAGAGCGGACGCCTTCATCGTTGGCTGCTGCCCACCAGTCCGTCATCACGATTCCTTCAAATCCCCAGTCTTTGCGGAGGGCGATCGTATTTAAATCATACATTGCGGCAGTCCACATGCCGTTGAGCGGTCCGTAGGTCGTCATCACACTTCTCGCATGTCCTTCCTTCACCGAGATCTCGAATCCCTTCAGGTAGATTTCGCGCAGCGCACGAACCGATACGACAGCCTCCACCTCTCGGCGCTTTTCCTCCTGATTGTTCGTTGCGAAATGCTTGATCGTTCCGGTCGAACCGACCACACCAAGTCCAAGGATCTGTGCGGCTCCCATCTTACCGGTGAGAAGCGGATCCTCGGAAATATACTCAAAATTACGTCCGTTTAACGGATTTCTGTGAATATTCAGTCCCGGTCCGAGCAGGGAATCCACACGGTTCTTTCGAAGCTCATATCCGGTCATCTCATACAATTTCCGTGTCAGTTCCAGATCGAATGTACAACCGATCAGTGTTCCGTTCGGAAGAGAGAAAGCCTTCGTTCCGCAATCCATACGAAGTCCACTCGGTCCGTCCGTCGTACAGGTCGCAGGGATACCGAATCCGCGAAGGGAATCCGTCAGTCCTCCGAACGCGGAGGCCGTACCTGCCGTCACTTTCGGGCTGGACATTCCCTCACCACGGAACAGCATGATCAGATCATCATCCGACAACTGTGCGATAAACGTATCCATGGAAATCTTTTTATCGTACACATCCGAAAGCCTGTATCCCTGATCACCGGTGTACGAAATCTCATCCGGCATCTCGATACGGTCATACGGACCAAACTGACGCTTCGGAACCGCCTTATAAGTAATCTGTCCGGATGCATCTCTTGTCATTCGCTCATATTCTTCTGCCGGAGCACACACTTCCTCCAGCTGCTCGATCACTTCAAAAGTCTGCTCATAGCTGCCTGCCAGAGCTGCGCTTCTCACATCCGATCCGACATATACATTGTAGCTTCCCTCCTCGAGAAGAAAACAATCTCTGTGTCCGGTTACGCCGCTGTCATCATACGACGCATATGTACACTTTGGAATTGTGATCGTCACCGTCTCCTTCTCCCCCGGTGCGATCACACCGGTCTTGGCAAAACCGGCAAGCACACGCTCCGGTTTATCAAGCGCTCCCTGCGGAGCCTGCACATACACCTGCACAACCTCGCGTCCAGCAGTGGCACCGGTATTGCTCACAGTGGCCTCCACCGTAATTGCCTCCTCTGTCACGCCGGTTACAGAAGATGCGATATCGTATGTTGTGTAAGATAAACCGAATCCAAACGGATACATAACCTTGTCCTTTGCAAAGGTCTCAAAATAACGGTATCCGACATAAATATCTTCTTTATAATAGTTCTTCCATTCATCCCCGAAATTCGCGGTAGACGGATAATCCGCAATATCGTATGCAATCGTATCCGTAAGCTTTCCGCAAGGGTTCGTACGTCCGGTCAGAACATCGCATACACCGTTGCCGCCTTCCTGACCCCCCTGCCATACATACATAACAGCCGACGGATCATACTCGTTTACCCACTTCATATCAATAATATTGCCGACATTCAAAAGAACTGCCGTACGTGCAAATTTTTTACTTACTTTCGCAATCATCTCACGCTCAACATCCGTCAGAAGATAACTTCCCGGCTCTGCCGCATTATCCTGATCCTCGCCGGCGGTTCTTCCTACGATCACAATCGCGATATCGTTATCTACAGCAGCCTGCTCCACCAGCTCGTCCGAAAGCGGCATCTCCGCCTGCGACCATGGCACAAGTCCCCAGCCCTTACCGACATCGTACGGATGCTCCTGCATCCAGTCCTCATACACACGGAGGATCTTCTCATCAACCGTGACCGATTTCTCTGCTTTTAAGGCATCTAAAATACCAACAACATATTTTGTGTTTACCAATCCGCCGGAACCGAGTCCGCTCTTGTAATAGTTGAACGCGATCCTTCCGAATACCGCCACGCGGTCTCCCTCCCTGAGGGGCAGCGTCCCATTCTCATTCTTTAAAAGCACACAGCCTTCTGCTGCAGTCTTTCTTGCCAGTGCAGCATATTGTTCCATATTCAATGCATACTTACCCATCTTATGTCTCCTCTTAATCTTTATTCTCGCAAAGAGAAAGCGAAACAGAGTATTTTCTGTCCGCTTTCTCCCAGTTATTTCGCACTACCGATATCCGCGATGCTGTTCACAAACTGCTTCATCTCTTCCTTCGACTGAATCTGTCTTGCCGCAGCGATCACCTGCTGCTTCTCATCATCGGCGAGGGATGCAAATCCCATCATCGCTTCCTGATTCGTTGCAAGCCCGAACCCGAGTCCGAGCGGAAGTCCGTCTTCCTTTACCATCTTCGTGCCACCTCTTTTCCGATTACTCATCCGAGTGATTTTCTCGAAGATAGTATTTCCGCTTTCCCGCAACTTATTCGATTTTGTTTCTGTTATTCTTCCGATTCCACAAGTTCTCTGGCGATCTTCTCCATCTGTGGTCTTGCCGCCCGCAGACAAACGAGAAGTTTCGGCGAGAACAGACCGCACTCTCCGGAAATGATCATGTGAAACGCCCGCTCCGGCGGTACCGCCTTCTTATACACGCGCTCACTGACCAAAGCGTCATACACATCCGCCACCGAGACGATCTGTGCGGAGATCGGGATATCCTCTCCCTTGAGATGATCCGGATAGCCCCGTCCGTCATAACGCTCGTGATGATAACGACAGATCTCATAGCAGAGCTGTCCGTAATCCTTATCCCAGACATCCTGTATCTGTTCAAGAATCTCCGCACCCCGTGACGCGTGGGATTTCATATATTCAAATTCATCATCCGTCAGTTTTCCCGGTTTAAGGAGAATACTGTCCGGAATCGTGATCTTGCCGATATCATGGAGTGAACTCGCCGACACGATCTGCTCGATCCGCTTCTTGTCGAGTCGGTATTCCGGATACGCCTTCGCAAGTTCCTCCGCAAGCACACGCGTAAATTCCTTCACGCGCATGATATGTTTTCCGTTCTCCAGATTACGGTACTCAACGACCGTACCTAAGATATCAATGATCTTCGTATTGTTTGTCTTTAACTTTTCCGCCTGCAGTAAAAGCACCTTATACTGCTTGCGCAGCATCGCCGTCTGCTCATGTACTTTCTTCTCCATAACCTGCTTATAGCGGTACAGTTCCGCAGTGGTCTTCACGCGATGTTTTAAAAGCACCGGTTCCACCGACTTTCTCACGAAATCCGCCGCACCGAGTCGCAATACCTGTTCGATATCTTCCACCGCATCCCCGCCCGCCACAGCAACCACCGGAAGTGTTTTGATCCAGCCTTTTGTCTGCATATACTGCAGCACCGCAACTCCTTCATCATTCGGCAGATCATAATCAAGAAGCACCGCAACAAACTGGTCTCTCTCCTTCTCTATAATACGGAGTCCCTCCATACCGTTTGTTGCAAATGTGAGTTCATACTCATTGCTGAACGCTTTCTCTATTTTTTTATGCCTTTTCTTATCACTATCGATGACTAAAATTCGATCCATCGCATCTCCTTTCGATGCTGCCTACGCTGCTGTTCATGCTGTCTACCCCTTAAGGATGGTAATCCGATTATCCATTTTCTTCACACGTACCCCGTATACAGTCTTCGGTTTCCACTTCTGACCGCTCGCCTCGAAAAGCACACCCTCATACAGATATCCTCTGACCTTGACCTGTGCCTGATCCGATTCCTTAATATCCTTCATTAAGAGATCATGCTCCTTGCGGAGCTGCTTAAATTCATTCTTCTTCGTATAGATGGCATTCTCCAGTTTCAGATACAGTTCCATACCGTTTAACACTTCCGGCGAATACTTCTTCTGAAGCTCCTCGTAAGACTTTGTGAAGATCTCGATTTCACGCCAAATTTCTCCCATCTGATCCTCCTGTGCCTTTGCGAGCATACGCGTCTCACGCGAAGTACCGAACTGGATCGTAGTCAGCGCACCGGAACTGTTACCGATGTTGTATGCACTCAACCCTTTCTGTGCCTCCACGCGCCCGCCGATCAGAAGTCCCTTCGAGCCGGAGAACACGATCTGTCCCTTCGCCGATAACTGAGAATCCATGCTGTAATCCAGATGGATATCACCGTCGCATCTGACGATCGCCGTCTCAAAAAAGCGTCCGACGATCTTCTCCTTCGCATAGATCATTCCCTGATTCGACGCATTCACGCCGTTGCGGAGCACAATATTGCCTCCACTCTCGATCACCGCGGATTCCACGAATCCGTCGATCACGATATCTCCTGTCGCACGCACGATCGTCTTGCTTCCGACATGCCCCTTGATGTGCACATTGCCGTCCACATTGACGTTGCCGGTCGCCATCGTAATCTCATCAAACTCAAACAGACGCGATATGATCATCTGATTGTCGCGCAGCTCAATACGTCCATTCATTGCGGAAATATAAGTCTGTCCGTCTTCCTCTAAAATATATCCGCTTCCTCGAAGCATCGGAAGCTCCTTGCCTTTGTGCGGCTTAAGAAGCATTCCCGTAACTGTATAGCCGAATGTTCCGCTGCCCGCCTTATGGTAATAGACGAGCTTCTGATTCTCATTGACGGTCTCAAACCATTCAATGTTCTGATAATCGACACTTCCGTCCTCCAGATGCTTCGGTGTACGAACCACCTCCGTGCGGAAGAAATACTCATACCAGCCGTCCTTGCCATCTTCCGCCGGACGTCCGGAAGCGATCTTCATCATTTTATTCTCCGCAACCTGCCGCAACGTCTGCGCGATGGCTTCCTCGTCGATTCCTCTTGTGACTCCCCGCCTGGTCAACTCTTTTAAGATCACATCAACACTCGCATCTGCTGGACGGTTATGACATGTCAGATAAGCTTCCATCTCATCCTCGGAGATCGTCACCATAAACCAGTCCGAAAGCGCATCCACAGTTTCCGGATGCTTTAATGTATCATCAAACGCCTCCTGCTGCTTTAAGCGAAGCCGCTTCATATCCTTTGCCGTATACATCAGACTGGCATATTCCGAAATATCCAGCCCCGCCTCCATGCCGATGCGGATTTCTCGCATCTGTTTCGCATCATACATCGGATTCTTGTATTTGGACACATCAAGACGATGTTCGAGTCCCAGACGGATCTCCCGCATCTGCTGCCAGTTGTACCGGTCGCTCGCATACACCGACACATCCATACCGGTCTGCAGACCTTCACAGATTTCCTGGATGGCCACACCACGAAGGTTTGTGGACAGATACGGCTCAATGTCCAAATGAAGCTCAAGCGCATTCATGATCTGCTCGAGCTGCTCCGCCTCATATCCCTGCAGCACATACTTGGCAATATCCAGCTGTTTTTGTCTGGCGATGCGCAGCTGATGCAGGATTCCGGAAGGCAGCTTCATATACGGACGCAGATTGATGCCCTCCATCATACCTTCTCTGAGTTCCCGCATCTTCTGATATGAGATCTCCGGCAGAGCATAGAAAGACACATCAAGACCGGCCTCAAGGCCTTTCTTGATCTCCTTTATCTGAAACCAGTCAAAATCTTTCTCATTATACATTGTCAGATCGATGTTGCTTTCTTTCATGTAGTATTCCTCTGCGCTGCATGTTTATTCTTATCTGTGCTCGGCATCGTGATAATACCGCTGCTTGTCCAGATACATTTTTGCATCCGCTTCCTGTAACTGAGCCATCAGCGTAATATCACCGTCATGCCAGGACATACCGGTCGCAATACTGATGTTGTCATCCTTCATCTGCAGTGCGGTGTCTTTTACTTTCTGTTCAAATTCATACTGATCGACACCGATCATAACAACGGTGAACTCATCACCGCCGATACGGAACGCATCTCCCTCAAACGTATTCCAGATATGCTTGGCCGCATTGCGGATGAGTTCATCGCCGGCCTCATGTCCGTAAGTGTCGTTCATTCTCTTTAACCCGTTGAGATCAAAGAATGCCGTACCGGTTCTTCGCACGATCCGGTCACCGTATTTATCGAGAATCTGATTGTATTTATTACGATTGTTAAGTCCTGTCAGGCTGTCCTCAAAACTCAGCCGGTTCAAAAGCTCGTTGCGTTCCCGCTTCTCCATGCTGTCTGTGATAAAGAATGCTGCCGATGACATCAGCGACAGATCATAATAATTTTTCTTTGGATTATCGACCCCAAAGAAACCGATGATCACATCCTCCTCCATAAGAGGTACCGCCACAAGGCTCCTGATGTTCTGTACACGCAGCAGATCATAAGCCGGTCGATTGGCTTTCATGATTTTATCCACATTGGACAGATAGAACATTCCGTTCTCCGTGAACTTTTTGATCCACAGTTCCACCATATCAAGCGGAATATTCTGCAGACGTTCCATCTCCTTCGTGACCCCCGGTGCCGCATACTCGTATTTGTTGGAAGTCGTCTCCTTTTCATAGTCAAACGTACTGATATATGCCCGGTCTCCCTCGAAGAACGTACAGATGATCTCTAACAGTTCATCAATCGCACGGTTCGTATCCGAGTGGGATGACAGTGCACGGATGGACTGCAGCAGTGTCGTTGAAATCATCAATTCTTTTTCCGCGCGCATCTTACTTTTATTGATCAGCTTCACGAAATGAATATTCCAGAAGAAATACAACGTCAGAAGGAATGCTTCACAGAGTGCCACGATAAACAGAATATGTTTTACCTGGATCAGACTTGCGAAAGCGATATCCTCCCGTACCACCATAAGAAGTTCCCAGTCGAACAGTCCGACCGGCGTATAATACATAAAATAATCCTGATTCTCGCCATCCACCTCATAGGCGACTGCTCCGGTGCGCAGTCTGCGGATCTCCGTCGGAAGATCGATATTCTCATAATCTTTCCGCAGCTTGCGATCTCTCAACCCACTCACATTGCCGAGTGTCTCACCTTTCTGCCCCATAATGAATGCACCGTCATCCGAATCCACAAGATAACAGTTCGCATTACCGTCACATGCGGCAGTATTGAATGTCTTATATAATGACGTACAGTCAATGACACCGATCATGATCGCCACCGTCTTGCTGTCTTCCTTGATCGGGATATAGTAGCGCATAACCGGCTCATCCTTAACAATATCGCGCACACGCTGCGACATATAGGTTCCCATCTCCGCCAGCTTCGCGTACGGCGGTACCGAGGACGTATCCTCACGCACGCCCATCGGTGTCAGAAGTGTTCCGTCCGAATACAGGATGTCAATGCGGTAGAACATTGTAATCCTCGTCATGGAGCGCAGACGCGTCTTGGTCGCCTCCATATCATCAAGCAGACTCTCCTGCACAAGCTGATCCGAAGTCAGCCTTAAAATATTCACATTGTCGCTGATGCGGATGTCGATCTCATTGTTGACCGCCTGCGCCGACTCCTTCATGAAGTTCCAGCACTTCTGTTCCTCGATCTCCGTAATCTGCACGTATGCCAAAACAGACAGAACCGCGATCACGATGATCGTCAGTGACACCATACTCATTCTCTTGCGAAGCAGCTTAAATTTTCCTCTGCTCTTTTCTTCCCTGGTCATAGCAGCTTGCCTCTTAATTTCCTAGAACACATTTACAAAAAAGCACTGTCCGGTATGTGGATCCACATTGATCACACACCGACAGTGCCTGATTTGAGTTCTTACTCCGCAGATTCCTGGTATTCGTGAATGGAACGAATGACCAGTTCATAATCTGCATCCAACTTCTGTAACATCTCCGGAGTCACATCGTTCTTACCGTCTCGCAACGCCTCGGTCACGATATAATCGGATTCATATAAACATTTGATTCCGAGATTCTGACAGACTCCCTTAAGAGTATGAGCCGCACGGAAAGCCTCTGGAAGATCACTTTCATCCAGATACCGATGCAGCTCTTCATAACTCTTGTCCGCAAGAAACTTTACCAGAAATTTCTCGACAAAAGCCCTCGAACACAATCGGTTCACAACCTCATTGTAATCCCCGCCAAATCGCTTATAACATTCTTCCAGTGTCATTTTTACCCATTCTCCCTATCCAGCACCTATATATATATTCTATTATATCGACGCCAAAGTCTTATGTCAATTATTGATTTACAAGTATGTGTGCTGTTTTATAACTCTGCCACATCCAGGGAAAAGGCAATCTCTCCTTCGATTTCCTGCAGACATTCGAGCAGCAGCGGATTGAATACACCGCACTCTCCGTTCAGGATCATCTGCATTGCTTTCTCGTGCGGATATGCTGCTTTATAAACACGCTCGCTCGTCAAAGCGTCGTATACATCCGCCATCGCCACAACCTGTGCCGCGATCGGAATCTCGTCACCCTTGAGTCCGTCCGGATAACCGCGTCCATCGTAACGTTCATGGTGCCAGCGGCAGATTTCCTTCGCACAGCGGACCAGTTCCTCATCCTGATAGAGTTCCAGATTCTTAAGCATCTCCTCACCGATGACCGTATGCTTTTTCATGATGTCAAATTCTTCTGGTGTCAGTCTGCCCGGCTTGTTTAAAATCTTCTCATCGATACCGATCTTGCCGATATCATGCAGCGCCGAAGCCGTCGTGATCAGATATTGTTCTTCACCGGATATATGGTATTTGTCGGACTTCTGTGCCAGTTTGTCCAAAAGCAGTCCCGTCAGCACATTGATATGGAGCACATGCTTGCCGCTCTCACCATTACGGAACTCGACAATGTGGCTTAAGATACCGATCATCATCTGATTGTTCTTCTCGTTCTCGTAGATCTGATCCTTCACCAGCGACAAAAGGCGCTTCTGCTTGGCATACAGCTTAATAATATTGTACACACGCTGGTATACGGTTCTTGCATCGAACGGCCGGCTCACGAAATCCGACGCGCCGAGTTCATATGCCTTGCGCACATATTCGTTCGAATTCTCCGAGGAGATAATGATCACCGGAATATCCTCAATCCAGTGATTGATATTCATCAGATTGAGCACATCAAAACCGTTGAGTCCTGGCATCATGATGTCAAGAAGCACCAGCGCGATATCATTCTCATGCTCCCTCATCACGGAGATACCTTCCTCTCCGTTGGCTGCGGTCAGAATGCGGTAATCTTCCCTTAACATCTCCGTTAAGATCTCACGGTTGATCTCGGAATCGTCCACGATCAAAAGCTGCTGCTTGATCTGACTGCGTTCAACCTTGTGTTCACCGTCGATCGCATCCTCCTCCGTGACGACCAGATTCTTCTGTGTCTTCGCCTGATACATCAGCTTGTCCGCACGGCGTACCGCCTGCTCGATGTTCTCATCCCCCATCATCACGCCGCCGACACTGATGGAGATCTGCATCTTGCCGTACTGCGACACATGTACGGAATGAATCTTCGTCTGAATCTGCTGCAGCTTCTGCACAAACACATCCTCCCTGATGTCCGGCAGGATCAGCAGAAATTCATCCCCGCCGTAACGGATGATCATATCCGATTTGCGAGTATACTGGCGGATCGTACGCACGAGTGTCTGCAGCGCCACATCGCCCGCCTCATGTCCGTAGGTATCGTTGCAGAGTTTAAAATCATCCAGATCAATGATGGCAACTCCCGCCCGGATCGGCGTATTTTTCACACGATCCTCAAAATAGCGCCGGTTGAATGCTCCGGTCAGCGCATCGCGGTACAGTCTATCGTCATACTGGATGATCTCGCTGATCAGCTTTTCCATTCCCTCCACATCGAGAAGACAGTCCTCATCGAGCTTTCTTACCAGTTCCATAACCTGCGGCTGTCCGTCGATCTCCAGATAGCGGGAGACCACCTGATAGATCTCGTTGTCCATAAACTCCAACTTTGTCTTCTGGGTCTTCTCGTGAAAGGCCATCGCTGAGGTACAGTTCTCACATGCCAGCTCCTTTCCCCAGAACGAATAGCATCGGCACGAATCCTCCGCAATCTTATGTTCATGATCGCCCTGTTCGATCATTCTTCCAATCTCATCAGGCTTTAGAAGGCGCACAACGGAAAATACCTTGCGATATTGCCTCATCTCCTCCTGGGCCTGTTGCATAGTCAACGTGTATTCTTCTTCCATCCTATGTCCTCTGCTCTATTTTTATCGCTATGCGTTTGTGTTTTCTTTCGATTCCTTGCACATACTATTTTTTATTATAGTTCACTTCGCATTCTTTGTCCACATTTGTTAATTTTTTGTCACATTTGTCCACTAAAAAAGTCGAATGATCCAGTAGATCAGTCCGAGCACCCAGCTGGAGAAGATGCCGTATAAGATGACCGGTCCCGCGATCTTGAATATCTGACAGCCGATTCCGAATACCTGTCCCTCCTTCTGAAACTCTACCGCGGATGCACACACACCGTTGGCAAATCCTGTGATCGGAACGAGTGCCCCCGCACCACCCCAGTTGGCAAGAAGTCCGTACACATTTGCACTGGTCAGTATCACACTGAGAAGTACAAGGATCAGACTGCACCACATCGCAGCCGTCTCCTGATCCAGTCCAAACATACTCATGCTAAGCGCAATGATGCATTGTCCGAGTACACAGATCGCACCGCCGAGCACGAACGCTTTTCCCATGTTTGCCCAGAGATTATGTGTCGGTGTCACCTGTTTGACATACTCGTTATACGCATCGTTGCGCTGTTGCTGCTCTGCTGGAATTCCCGCATCTTTCGCTTTCTTTTCCACCGATGCATCCACCGGTTTTTTCGTCTGCTGCTGCATATAAAACATCTCCTTTTTTCCGCGTTTTCACGAATTGCTTTTTTGTGTGTAGTATGTCTTTTTTATTATGAAATATTCCTTGAAAAAAGTTCTTTTTAAGCATAAAATAGAAGTAGTATATACGACACCGAGGGGGAGTTTTTATGTACCATACAAAAAAGATTGCACTATTTATTTCTCATATATTCGGCGACTACCAGCGCAACGTCTGCCAGGGTGTTGTCGATCAGGCTGCGGAATACGGCTTTCGGACGGAAATCTATGCGACATCCTCGGACGGTGAGGATCTCGGCCAATACGGAAGCGGCGAATCGAGTATTCTGCGCATTCCGAATTTCGAAGATTTCAGCGGTATCGTCGTGGCATCCGGCACTTATCCGGCGCAGGATCTCAAGGACCAGATCATCGATCTGATCAAGAAAGAATGCACCTGCCCGATCGTCGATATTGCCGACATGAGTACATTTTTCCCGAGCATTGCTTTAGAGAACAACTTAACGACCGGAACACTGACTGAGCATCTGATCAGCGTGCACAATTACAAGCGCATCTGCTATCTCGGCTGCAAGACCGATCCGTATTTCTCACCGAAGCGTGCACAGGCATACCAGAGTGTCATGATCCAGCACGGATACACGGTCGGCGATCACGATATGTTCGATGCACCGATCACCGAGGAGGGCGTGCGTGAAGCCTTCGAGTATTTCTGCAGCGGTACCGGCAAGGTTCCGGAGGCCGTTGTCTGCTACAACGACAAGATGGCACTCCTTTTTATGGTGATCGCGATCCGCAAGGGATACAAGATTCCGGATGACATCGCCTTGGTCGGATGTGATGCCCTGCCGGAAGGACAGAATATCACAAGTCCGCTTACAACCGTAAGTTTCCCGGCCTACCAGCTCGGCACGACCGCAGTCAGGCAGTTGTTCCAGCTGATGCACGGAACTGCGATTCCGGACTGCACGAGCGTGTTCGCAGAACCGGTGATCGGTGGAAGCTGCGGCTGCCGGACAAGTTCACACAGTAATTACGTTTTATACGGTCATCAGCTTTTGAACCGCATTCAGACACTGGAGCGTTCCATCTATCTCTCCATGCGTATGTCAGCGGATCTCTCCCATGTGACGGATATCGATGACGGTATGGATCTGCTGGCGGAATACGTCAAAGAGATTGCCGGATGTACACAGTTTTATCTGTGTCTGTACTCCGACTGGGATTCTCTCTCCGGACACATTTTAGAATTGACGGATGCCGAGGAGGAAGAAATTCCGGACAACGACACCATCCTTCTTAAGCTTGCGATCAAGGACGGCAGGCGTCTGCCGGAATGCACGT
Organism: Firmicutes bacterium TM09-10; assembly: GCA_963639645.1. Lineage (GTDB taxonomy): Bacteria > Bacillota > Clostridia > Lachnospirales > Lachnospiraceae > Roseburia. Next base: position 16,151 of record CAVHWG010000107.1, read on the forward strand.
TCCCGAAGAAGACGCTCCTTCCGGACATCGTCAACAAGGATTCCTCTTCCGCCTACATCGTATCCTCGCTGTTCTTCGAGGACCGCGAATTCGGATACATTGCGATGGCTTACGAACACAACCAGATCGACTACCATTTCCATATGGTACACTGGATCATGAATGTAACGCAGCTTCTGCAGAATCTGTGTGAGATCAAGATTTCCAAGTTGATGCAGAGCAAACTCGAATCGATCTACATGAAAGACGCATTGACCGGTCTGTACAACCGCCACGGATATGAGCGCAAGCTGCCTCTTCTGCTGTACTCACTCAAAGAAGGGGCACCGCTTACCGCATTCCTCTTCGACATGGATTGTCTGAAAGTGATCAATGACCAGTTCGGACACAACGAGGGTGATTTTGCACTCAAAGTGATCGGCAAGGCGATCATGAATGCAACAGGCGAACTGCCGGCTTTCGCCGATGCGATCGGCACCCGTTTCGGCGGTGATGAGTTCTATGTATTATGCAGCTGCGGTGACGAGGATGCCAAGGAACTGATCGCGCGGGTCAACAAATACCTGCACAATTACAACCAGCTCAGCTCCAAGCCGTACCTGTTGTCCGTCAGCGCCGGTTACGCAAGTACCTCTTATCAGGAGGATCAGACATTCAATTCGATCGAAGAGCTGGTCAACCAGGCGGATGAAAACATGTATGAGATCAAGAAAAACAAGACCAAAAAAGTAATCCGGGAAGCCTAGGCTCCCCGGATTTTCTTATCCGATATGTTTCATATTCTTACGGTATTCGCTCGGCGACACACCGCAGATGCTTTTGAATATCTTCATAAAATGTTTCTCATTGTCGTATCCGACCTGCTGGCTGATATCCACAACCTTCTCTTCCGTCTCCGCGAGAAGCCGCTTTGCCTCCTCGATGCGGAGTTCCTTCAGATAATTCACGAAATTCTTTCCCGTACACTGTTTGAACTCGTAAGAAAAAAGCGAATAATTCATGGAAATATAGTTTGATACTACCGCCATATTCAGATCCTTGTTGTAGTTCTCGCGAATGTAGGCTTCCGCCATACGTATCTTCTGCTGCGTGCCGTTATCCTCCGGCTGCTCATTGATCCGCGCATGAATGCCGAGAACAAGTTCCATCAGCGCATCCTGATATTCTTCCACATTCGTGTACTGGTAGATATTACGGCACTGCACAATCTCCTGCTGTGTCGGATCATCGATCAGATTGCGATAGATCTTCTCCAGATCATTTAAGAATTTCTCGATTCCCTCCTCAAATTCTTCCGGCAGAATACGTTCCTTCTTCAGCTCCGCAAAAAGCACTTTCCACTGATTTCCAAGATCATCGGTCTTGTCGGTTCCGATCAGATGCAGCCTCTGTGTCCACGCCTGATCACTCACCTGCTTTAAACTCTCCTTGCGGATGCCGTCCGGAATCACGCTGCGCGGCGCACCGTATTCCACCTGATTCTTCATCTGATAGAATGCGCGCTTTCTGGCAGCAAATGCCTCGCTGTACGCCAGCTTCAACTCCACGAGCCCCTGGTGCACACTGCTGATTCCCGTACATTCCTGCCACATCTCATTCATCTGCACGATCCAGGTCAGATCCGGTTTCATAATGCACAGATTACCCTCTTTGAGATCATCGATATACATCGTATTCTCGCGTTCCTCCATCGTGAACCCTTTGCCTGCCACACCGATCTGATAACCATCTGTAAAGAAATGATCCTCATATTTCTGCTCCAGCAGCTGAACTTCTCTGTCGTCCGCCTCGTTGCTCGTAAGAATGTAACGGATCTGGCTTCGACCGATCTGCTGATCCGCGCGCGCCTTCTTCTGTTCTTCTTCGTACTCCGCCTCAAGTGTCTTTAAGATTGCGGTAATCTTCTCTCTCTCGACCGGTTTTAAAATATATTCCCGCACACCGTGCCGAAGCAGCTCCACCGCATAGGAGAAGTCATCGTACCCGCTGACCGCAACGATATTCGGCTTGTCCGGCAGCTTCTCGATCTCCTGCACAAGTCGGATTCCGTCCATCTTCGGCATACGGATGTCGGTAAACATAACATCCACTTTCTGTTCTTTCAGAATTTCAAGCGCCGCTTCTCCGTTGCTGCATTCCACGATCACTTCCACCGGCACGCCGCTTCTTTGTACCATGGTTCGAATACCCTGGCGGATCAGTTTTTCATCTTCCACGATCAGTACTGTCTTCATGATAATTCCTGTCCTTCCTGTCTGTATCTTTTCGGGATCCGGATGCTTACTTTCGTGTAGCAGCCCTCCTTGGAACGGATCACCAGTCCATATCCCTGTCCAAAAGCAATATTAATACGATCCTGTACATTTTTCAAGCCAATTCCGTGTCCGTCACCGCCGCTCGCTTCAAGCTTTCCGGCGATCTTCTCCTCAAGCAGACGGACCTGTTCCTCATTCATTCCCTTGCCGGAATCTGTCACCTCGATGATGCAGTCATTCCCCTCTGTCATACCCTTGATGTAGATGGTCGAATCCTCCGCCACATCCTCGATTCCATGTAGGATAGCATTCTCTACGATCGGCTGGAGCGACATCTTCGGAATCTCCTGATCCAGCAATTCCTCCGGCATCTTGACGGATAATATGATCTCATAATCAAAGCGAAGGTTGATGAGTGCAAGATAATTGAGGATATACTCCAGTTCCTCCCGCACACGCACATTACCGTTCACCCAGCGCATACTGTAGCGTAACAGCTTTCCGAGCGATGTCACCGAATCCGAGATCGTATACTCCTCATCGATCTCCGCCATCATCTTGATGGACTCGAGCACATTGTAGATAAAATGTGCGTTGATCTGATTCTGCAGCGCGCGGATCTGCGAGTTCTTCGCCAGAAGCTCACGGTTAAAATTCTCCTGCATCAGTTCCTGAATACGGTCTAACATCCGGTTGAGCTGTGTGCCGAGTTCGCCCATCTCATCGCGCGTCGATACCTCGATCCGCTCGTCAAGCTTACCTTTTTGAACATGTCGGATCGTCCGTAAAATTTCATAAAAATGACGCAGCAGATGCTTGACGATCTGGTTCGTAAAATAGGCCAGAAGGATCATAACGACAAGCATCACCACTGTAATTCCGCCCGGTGACAGCAACAGGCTGTGCCGCTGACTGGACACATCACGCACGGAGAGCATCCCTCCCCCGATTTCTTTGACCGGGAGATAGGACAGTGCCCAATGCTGCTCTCCCCAATCCGACAGATACAGACTTCCGGCCACGGAAGTATCCTCCACCTTCGCCAGCATCTCGGTAAAAAGCGCATCCTGCTCCTCGGCTCCGTTATTGCCGTAAATGCGCGTGCCGTCATCCGCGATCAGACACTGCCACTCATTGTCCACATCGTTATAAAGCTGCGGAAATATCGTCTCCATCCTGACGGCCACTTCGATATAGCCGATCCTTCCGTTGTGATAATCTCTTATCGCCGTCACATATGACGCAATCCGTTCCTGTGAGGTACCTGAATTTTTGAAAAGCGTATCATAATAATTAAAATGCCACCCTTCAATGTGTGCACGGTCCTCAGTCGCCCAGCTCATCTGCTTCATTCTCGAATGATTGTAAAGGATCGGCATCATCTCCTGCACATTATCGTTATCCGCATATACACGAACCCCGTACAGAAGCGGGTTGTTGCTGACCAGTCGCTCGAGTGCCTCAATGTCATTTTCATAATAGTCCAGTAACTTGTCCGAACTGATCGACTTTCCCGTTGCTGCCGCATTCAAAAGTTCAAGGATTCCAATATCCGACTGAAAAAACTGAGTCGCCATATTCACGGAGTCCACACAGGTCGTAAGCTGTGTCTCATTGCGTTCCAGCGCATAATTCATATAGGTCAGATTCTCTGATTTCGTCGTCTGATCCATATTGTATGCCAGTCTTGCAAGCAGAAAGCCGACCGGTATCATAACGATAATGAAGATCAATATCGTAAATTTAATATTCAGTTTCAGATTGCTGATCCAATTGCGTATTTTTTTCATTCGCTTATTCCCAATTTCTGCTTGTTCTCATCCACAAGTTTCTGCTTTACCGCCATGACACTCTCATAGCCCAACGCATTCCGCTCCTCAATGTACTGTGCAAACAGCGTATCAAACTCCTCGTCCGACTTTGTCAGAAGAAGTCGCGGCAGCGTCTCGCTCCAGAGCCGCTCGATCTGCGTGTTGGCCCGTGCCGCATAGGAATCATCCTGCAGGATCACATCATACTCTCCGGTATATCTGGAATACGGATAGGTCCATTCCTCCAGCTGGTTGAGCGGATAGACACTCTCCGGCATCCAGTCAAGCTGCATCACATTGTCCTGCAGCATCCAGTACATATTGTCCGCTCCATAACGTTCATTGTAGGTATTACGGTCCGTGGAAAGCACCTTCGCAACATCCTCGTTCAATACCGTTTTGCCGTCCACCACCTGATACATCTCGCCTTCCACACCGATGCTCGTCATCTTCTGACCTTCCTCCGACATCAGATAATCGAGAAACGCGATCGCGCGGTCCGGATGCTTGCAGTTCTTTGAGATCAACGTAACCGTCCAGCCCGTGATCGAATTGGTCGGAAGAACCGGGTCGTCTCCGTTACGGTTCTTCGGTCCGTCCACAGCAATATAAATGCCGTCCGGGTCTTTCTCGTACAAAGCACTCTCCAGATCCGCAATATCGGTTCTCTGATACAGCATACAGAAATATCTTCCTTCCGCAATCTTCTCATCCATCTGCGCACGCTGATCCACAAAAATATCGCTTGCAAGATAGCCCTCTTCTCCCAGTCTGCGGAACATCTTAAGCCACGACAGATATTCCGGATCGGAATACCGGTCGTAGAGCTTGCCGTCCTTCTCCCATGGAATTGCAAGAAAATTCATCAGATACTTGTCAAAGGACACACAGCCGCTCTCATCAAACACATGGGATCCGATCGGAATCAGCGGCTTTCCGTCCACTTCCGGGAACATTTCGACCGCTTTCTTTACCGCAGCCTCGAATCCTTCCTGCGTCGTCATATCCGGACTGCCGATCGCCTCATAGATATCTTTTCTTACCAGAAATGTCTGGTTAGACGCAATATTCTCATGGTTCTGCACATCCTGCGGTGTGTAGGCAGAGTTCGGATATCCGTAGATATCACCGTTCTCATCCGAGTACCAGTCCACGACATCCGGATTACTCACCTCATAAAAATACGGGTCGTACTGATCCGCAAGATCATTGAGCGCATAGACCATGCCTTTTTTCACCATCTCATTGAACTGTGGCTCCCACCATCCGAGTGTGATCACATCCGGCAGAGAATCGGAGGCAATGAGCGCATTGATCTTCTCCTCCTGATTGCCCGCAGGTGTCACAAAATTGATACTGACACCGGTGTCCTCCGTAATCTTCTGTGACACCAGATTCTCGCCCCATCCGGTCGTGAACCAGGAATAATTGACATACCAGTCCAATGTGACCGGATCCTGTTCGGCGGCATATTTCTGCCAGCCGATCTCTGTATCATCCGCCGCCTGTCCTGTTTCACTCGAAACAGTTCCGTTCGTATTGGCACAGCCGATCAGTGATCCGAGCATCACAAGTGCAAGTCCGGCGGATACCATTCTTTTTCTTCTATTCATCCGTTGTCCCTCTCCCATTTCTCTTTTTCATTACCTCTATTTTATAACACAAACAAGAGACTTTGCAAAGCAAAGTCTCTTGCCAAAATAATGTATCTAGGGGAGAAAAAATTTGAAAAAATAACTAATTTAATTACTCTTTTACCGCACCGGCAGCAATACTGCTGATGATGTATTTTGAGAAGAATGCAAACACAAGGAGGATCGGGATAACCGAGATCGCTACTGCCAAGTAGATAGCTCCCTGATTCGCCGTGATATCGGTGGAAGAACGAAGTGTTGCCATCATAACCGGCAATGTGAACTTCTCATTCTTGTTTAAGATGATCATTGGCATCAAGTATGCATTCCAGTTTCCGATGAATCCCATGATGGACATGGTTGCGATACCCGGTGACATGATCGGGATTGCGATTCTGTGGAAAATGTATAACTCTTTGGCACCGTCAATTCTTGCTGCCTCGATCAGTGATGGCGGCATAACCGACATAACATACTGTCGTAAGAAGAATACGGTTCCTGGTGCTGCGATTGCCGGGATAACAAGCGGAATATATGTATTAACCAGGTGCAGCTTTGTACATAAGTTGTAGAATCCGATCAGGCTTAACTGACCAGGAATCATCATAAAGATCAAAATAACTATGAAGATCAGGTTGTTTCCCTTGAACTTATACATTGCAAGTGCATATGCGGTAAGTGCAGAGAAATAAGCGGTGAGTAATGTTGCAGGTACTGCAACCTTCACGCTGTTCCACATACCCTTAAAGAGGTTGAAATACTGAAATACGGTATCCCAGTTCTCTTTGATATGTATACTAGGAATCAATGTAAACGATGTTACAATCTCACTTCCGCTTCGTGTCGCATTGACCATCATAAGCAGAAATGGGAACAAACATGCTGCAGCAAGCAGGATCAAAAGGAAGTAAAGGATTCCTTTTTTAATTTTATAACCAATACCGTTCATACTTCCTAATCCTCCTTTCTGTTAAATAACTTAAGCTGAATAACGGATACAGCTAAGACGATCAGGAAGATGACATACGCGATTGCGGAAGCGTAACCGGTCTGTGTTGTTCCTGTTGTAAATCCAAATTTATACAGATACATAACCGCTGTGTATACGGAGTTATAGGATGCGCTGGATGTACTTGACATCAGGTATGGCAGATCGAACATCTGCAGACCACCGATGAGTGAAGTAATCGCAACATACATTAACATTGGCTTTAAAAGCGGTAATGTGATTTTTCCAAATACAGTCCATCTTCCGGCACCGTCGATAGCGGCTGCCTCGAAGTAGTCTTTTGAAATTCCCTGTACACCGGCCATCAGCATGATGAAGGAGTTACCAAACCACATCCATGCGGAAATGACAGCGATGGTATATCCTGCGGTGCTCGAGGAACCAAGCCAGTCAATCGGATTATATCTTGCGCCGAAAAACTTATAGATTCCGGAAATAATCTGATTGAATGTTCCAAATCTCCAATCCAATAATGTGTTGAATAAGAATGCGATTGAAGTTGCAGCGATCAGGTTCGGCAGATAGTAAAGTACACGGAAGATTCCGAGTCCTTTCATCTTGTACTTGATATCGCTGAATACGATCGTAAGTAAGAATGCAAGTCCTAACTGCAATACAATGTTTACAGCCCAGATTCTTACGGTATTCCATAAGCCTCTCCAGAAGAACTTGTCAGTAAAAACTCGCTTATAATTGTCAAACCAGACCCACTTCATTTCACCGACGCCCGCGATCTTGGCATTGGTAAAACTTAAATACAGTGTTCTGAATACCGGGTAAATGCTGAAGATCAGGAATACGACAACGAATGGAAGTACAAACAGGTAACCCATATTATCGTATGTCTTCAGACCGTTCTTTTTTTTCTTGCCCATAGGTTCATCTCCCCACGCTTTTTGTTACAATACAGTTTCATGGCAGTTATGCCCCGACCGGCATCCGCCGGCCGGAAACACATCTGTCTGTCCTCATTTTAATATGCGTTCAATAAACGATTATCGATCGATCTCGATATCCGGATATGTAGCTGCTACCTTATCGTAGAACTCGTCAACAGCCTCATCCTTTGTCTTCTGACCAGTCTTGATAGCTGAGATTGCCTCGCCCCAAGCATCGCCGATTGCCTTGTCGTAACGTGTTACGATAGAGTAATCAATGCCTTCAGCCTGCTCTAACCAGAATGCGTACAGCTTCTCACCGCCGTAGATCTCGTTCTCGTCATCTTTGTGCTTCTCGATTGCAGACTTAAGGGAAACAGTATCACCCTGTGAGTACTCGATCCACCAGTCAGCTGTATCCTCGTTTAATGTACAGAACTTAACGAACTCCCAAGCTGTCTGCTGTCTCTTAGACTGTGAAGAAATACCAATGTATGTACCACCGGAGAATCCGTAAGAAGGTCCGGCACAAACGCCCCACTTACCAGATGTCTCGCCTACGTTATCTCTCATGGTTAATACGCCCCATGCTGGAAGACCGAAAGCGAATACGGTTGTCTTGTCCATGTCCTTAGTAGACTCTTCGAACTGTGTAGCATCCCAAACGTTTACGGAATCATCTGCGTAGTTCTGGATATCAGCGGAAAGGATCGGTACCTCGCCAGCCATAGCCTGATACCAAGGTGTTGACCACTGGTTTGCATATGCTGTAAGATCCTTCTGATATAAGTCTACACACAGATCCATGTAATCATATCTTGCCTGATCGACATTGAGCTTTCCATCGATAACCCAAGCGCTGTCACCTGAGAAGTAGTTTAACTCTGCGTCAGAAGCGAAGATTCTGTATCCTGCATCCTTTAATGTCTGAGCTGTCTCAAGGATTGTCTCGTAGCTTGAGAATAACTTTCCTACCTCGTCAGGATCATCTGTTCCGAATACTTCCTTAGCGATATCTCTACGATAGTAGAAACCTGCAGGAGTGATCTGGTAAGAGATTGCTCTCTGGATACCATCTGCATCCTGTCCAACCTGCCATACGTAATCAACGATCTGATCTGCGTAATCCTGAGCTCCGAAATCATCCAGGTTTGCAAAGAATCCAGCATCATAGAAATCCTCGAGCATCTGTGGCTCACCAACGATGATATCCGGCTCTGTTTCTCCGGCAAGTAATGCTGTCTGAACCTTTGTAGGAT
>CAVHWG010000108.1:0-9321 GCA_963639645.1 Firmicutes bacterium TM09-10
CCTCAAGACAATGTTTTGCATCCTCGTCAAACGCATTTGCCGTCATCGCAATGATTGGGATCGTCTTTGCATCCTCCCGGTCAAGTGCACGGATCGCACGGGTCGCCGAAATTCCATCCATAACCGGCATCATAATATCCATCAGGATCGCATCAAAGGTTCCCGGAGCACTGTCCCGATATCGCTGCAGCGCCTGCCGCCCGTCACTTACCCATGTAATCGATGCTCCTGCATCCGTAAGAAGCGTCTGTGCGATCTCCGCATTCAGTTCATTGTCCTCCGCAAGCAGCAGATGCAAACCTGCAATCTGCGCCTTCTCCATCGCGGCATCATTCTTACCGCTGACGTCCGTTTTCTGTTCCTCTGCGATCTCAAACGGCAGCGTGATCACAAACACGGATCCCACTCCCAACTCGCTGGTCACTTCAATCGTTCCATGCATCTTATCAAGAAGACTCTTGACAATCGCCATGCCAAGGCCGGTTCCGTTATAAACACTGCGCGCATCGGAATGTTCCTGCGAGAACGGATCAAACAGATGCTCTAAAAACTCTTCACGCATACCGATTCCGGTGTCTCGAATCTCCCACTGATAGGTAACCACACCATCCTGCATGCCGAGGCAGTGACAGAACGTTTCAACAATGCCTCCGACCTTATTGTACTTGATGCAGTTACTGTAAATATTCAGAAAGATCTGTCTGATATGAAGCGGGCTTCCATACACATTCGTATGAACAAAACGCTCCGATACCTCGTTATATTTTAATGTGATTCCCGCATCCGCTGCCCGCTGTTCCATGATTGCAAGAATTTCCGACGAAAGTTCATACAGATTGACATTCTCATGTGAAAGCGTAATCTCTCCGCTTTCAAGCTTGCTCATCTGCAGGATATCGTTGATCAGTGAAAGCAGATGTTTTGCCGAGATCAGTATCTTACCGCGGTTTGCCCGGATCAGTTCCGGATCATCCGGATGTGTCTCATCAATTTCCAGCAGTCCGATGATTCCGTTGAGCGGTGTGCGGATGTCATGACTGACACGCGAAAGAAAACTGCTTTTCGCAGCATTGGCGCGGTCCGCACGATCGACCGCCTGTTCAAGCTCCCGATTCTTATTCTGCAGATTTTCCGTATAGGCCTGCTGGATCCGCATGCGTTCCTCCTGATAGCGCTGCTTCGTTTTCCGGCGCACCGTGTTGATAACGACAACCACCAGCATATACATAATCAGCCCATACACCATATTCTTCGATGTCGACGAGAACACATCCCTCTCCGGCATGTATGCATACACATAACAATCCCGTCCGTGCTCCATCACGCCGAAATTATGTGACAACGCCGAATCGTCCTTCCTCGCCTGTATCAGTTTATCGCTCTGTTCACTATCCCTGATATCGCAAATAATTTTCACGTCATCCGTGGATGTTCCGATCAATGAGCTGTCATTGGATGCAACGATCGCGTTTCCCTTCGAGATCACGATCGTTCCGTCCTGCTCCAGACTGTAGCCCTCCAGCAGGGATGCCATCGATGGGTTAAATGCATCCACGTAATCCTTCGGCGTATGATAATATGCAACGACGATCGTAGAATCCGACTCCCGGCCGACAGCCGCAAGATCCACGTAGGAACTGTCATCGCACAGACGCCGCACCGTATAGGATTTCTCCGGAAAACGCGCCACGTCCAGCAAGACTTCCGCGTCCAGATCATCCCGAAGGCTGTCAGTTCCAATCGTTTCCTTATGAAACTGACAGAGCACACCTCCATCCGCATCGAGAATCACAATTCCCGTCACATACAGTTCATCTGCATACTGCGCCAGTTTTTCCTCATCATCCACTGTTCCCTGCAACGGTTCATCACGAAGATTACGATTGATCTGTCTGGCACTCTCAACCATACGCATCAGGCTCTTCGTCTCAGACGCCAGACTCACACGCTCATAACTGTTGCACTGTTCCTTCACATAACCGGCTGTCCCGGAAAGTCGATCCTCGGCTTCACGCAGATCGGCTTTTGTGGAAATCCAGACTACCATGATCAAAACCAGCACCCCAGCCAGTATCTCCAACAGCCAGACTTTCCCATTTCCGGCTTTACGTTTTCTACTGTGCATCATCCACCTCCAGATATCTCTGCGGATCATCCAGATAGTTTCCAAGGATTTTCCCCATGGTTCCGTCCTGTCGCATTTCGCTCAACGTTTCGGAAAGCTCCTTATCCAGTCCTCGCGTATCGTCCTTGTCAAAAGCAGCAGCAAGCCCTACCCTCTCAATTGTTTCATCGAGAATTCGGATTTCCAGATCATAATCCTTCCTATATTGAGCGATCGCGATCTCGTTTGTAGCGAGTGCGTCTACATAGCCTTTGCTCAGGAATGAATACATCAGTTCCCGGTTCGGCAATGAAATCACTTCCCTCAACTGTGGAATCTTCTCATTCGTATGCTTGCAGAAAATATCCTCCGACTTTGTCGCCACCTGCACCGCAATGCGTTTGTCCGCAAGATCCGCAAGCGTGCGGATATCACTGCCGGCATTCACCGCAACCGCCTGCCAGCTGAACATATACGGTTCTGACCAACAGTATTCACTCTCCTGTCCATCGACGGCAAAACAACCCCAGATCGTATCCACTTTTCCATCAGAAAGCACTTGTTTCTTATCTTCCCAGTCAATAAATGTAAACTCCGCCTGATACCCCATCCGCCGGAAGGCTTCCGTAGCGATATCCACATCGATTCCGGTTGCCCGGCCATCCGCATCCTCATAATAAAAAGGCGGATAGTCATCACCGCCGACAACAATCTGTGGCAGATCCGACGAAATTGTTTCTGTCGTACTCTTCGACTGCGCACAGCCTGTGAGCACGCCTAACAAAAGGCCTGCCACACATCCTGCCGCCAGTATTCGAACTCCCAATTTCTTCCTGTGCATAATTCTCTTCCCCATCAAAATTACAGTTTCATCGTCAACTGAATCCTCTGCTTTTTGAGATCAACACTCAGCACCTTGACATCCACGATATCTCCGACACCGACCGCCTCGAGCGGATGTTTGATATAGCGGTCGCAGATCTGCGAGATATGCACCAGTCCGTCCTGATGGACACCGATATCCACAAAAGCACCGAAATCGATCACATTGCGCACAGTTCCCTTAAGCACCATGCCCGGTGTCAGATCCTTCATTTCAAGTACATCACTGCGCAGGATCGGCTTCGGCATATCCTCACGCGGATCGCGCGCCGGTTTCTCAAGTTCCTTCACAATATCACGGAGTGTCAGCTCACCGATCTCGAGTTCCACGGCAAGTTTCTTGTAATCGGCAATCTTTTTCGAGATTCCGGCAACGGAACGGTCACTGACATCCTCAAGTGTATACCCCAGTTTCTTTAACAATTCCTTTGTTGCCGCATAGGACTCCGGATGCACACCCGTTGCATCGAGTGGATTCTTTCCACCGCTAATGCGCATGAATCCGGCACACTGTTCGTATGCCTTCGGTCCGAGCTTGGCAACCTTAAGAAGCTGTGAACGGGACGTAAAACTTCCGTTATCCTCACGATATGCAACGATATTCTTTGCAATCACTTTACTGATACCGGAGATATATTCCAGAAGCGACGCCGATGCGGTATTTAAGTCCACACCGACACGGTTGACGCAGTCCTCGACCACGCCGCCGAGCGCTTCGCTTAATTTCTTCTGGTTCATATCATGCTGATACTGACCGACACCGATCGACTTCGGATCAATCTTGACCAGTTCCGCAAGCGGATCCTGCAGGCGGCGCGCCATAGACGCGGCGCTTCGCTGTCCCACATCGAAATTCGGGAACTCCTCGGTTGCAAGCTTACTTGCCGAGTAAACCGATGCACCTGCCTCGTTTACGATAATATACTGCACCTGCACCGGAATCTCTTTGAGAAGCTGTACGATCACCTGCTCCGACTCGCGGGATGCAGTACCGTTTCCAAGCGAGATCAGGGTAATATGGTACTTCGAGATCAGTTTCTTTAAGACTGCTTTGGCCTCCGCGACTTTATTCTGCGGAGCCGTCGGATAGATCACGGTTGTGTCGAGCACCTTTCCGGTCGGATCGACAGCCGCCAGCTTACATCCGGTACGGAATGCCGGGTCCCAGCCAAGTACCACCTGTCCTGCGATCGGCGGCTGCATCAGAAGCTGCTGCAGGTTCTTGCCAAACACCTTGATCGCACCATCCTCTGCCTTCTCCGACAAGTCGCTTCGGATCTCGCGCTCGATCGCCGGAGCGATCAGACGCTCGTACGCATCCGCTACCACTTCCCGGAGCACCGGCGCCATCTGCCCCTGCGTGTTCGTAATGACCTGTTTCTCCAGATAACGGCAGATATCTTCCTGCGGCGCCTCGATCTTCACGGTCAAAAACTTCTCCTTCTCACCACGGTTGATCGCAAGTGTGCGGTGTCCCGCAACCTTGGACAGTGCCTCATCAAATTCATAGTACATTTCATATACCGACTCTGCCTCCGGGTCCTTTGCCACAGACACAAGACGTCCCTTCTTCATGGTCAGTTCACGGATATGCTTGCGGTAATCCGCATTGTCCGATACAAACTCGGCCATGATATCCTTTGCTCCGCTGATCGCGTCCTCCACAGACTCCACGCCTTTATCCGGATCCACATAAGCGGCAGCCTCCTCCTCGAGAGATGTCTTTGACATCTGCAGCATGATCACGTTTGCCAGCGGCTCAAGGCCTTTTTCCTTGGCGATGGTCGCACGGGTGCGGCGCTTCGGACGATACGGGCGGTACAGATCATCGACAGCCACCTGCGTCTCTGCCGCAAGAATCTGTTTCTTTAATTCTTCGGTCAGTTTGCCCTGTTCCTCGATGGACGCAAGAACGGTCTGTTTCTTGTCCTCAAGATTGCGCAGATAAATCAGGCGATCGTAAAGATTACGCAGCACTTCATCGTTTAATGCACCGGTCGCCTCCTTGCGGTATCGCGCGATAAACGGAATCGTACAACCCTCGTCGATCAGCTTGACAGCGGCCTCCGCCTGATTATTTCGAATGCCCAGCTCCTGGGCGATTTTTGCAATAATATCCATAACAAGATCCTTTCAAAACAAATTTGTCTTTCCCTATTATATAGGAAGTGTTAAAATGAAATCAATACTTATTCGGAGGTAACAGATGGATCAGTTTCATTCGTCCGGTAATCCTTACGGACAACCTTATTTTAATCCTTACCGGAGCAACCATTCCGAGCGGATGGCGATTGCTTCGATGACACTTGGCACGATCGCCCTGATTGGCTGCACCTGCCTGTATCTGTCGATTCCGTGCGGTGCGCTCGCGATCATTTTCGCAACCCTTTCCCGCGGTGGGCAGATGCGTTACAGCGGCAAGGCGCAGATGGGACTTATCCTCGGCGCATCCGCGATCATCCTGACCGTTCTGGTCTATGCAGGCTCATTCGCCTTAATGCTCATGCAGTACGGCAGCATTGACGGAATCTTAAAAGCATACTCCGATATGTCCGGACTCGATTATAATGATCTGATCCGGCAGTTGTATCAGACACCGTAGCTGCATCTGTCCGAATCGGATGACCGGTCATCCCAATAAAGCCACCCCCGTGATGGCAAGCACCAGATTCTTGACCAGACAATTCAGTACTGCGATCGCAAGTGCGATCCACAGATAGATGTCCCGGTAATGCATACCGATGCGGACTTTTCCACGGGAAATCCACTCGACGGTCTGCGAGATCATAAACCAGCCTCCCACTACGACTCCGTACACAACGATCGGATGGTAGTACAGGGAGGTTATTATTTTGCCGTGCAGCAGTGCATACGTTGCGCGCGTCCCTCCGCATCCCGGGCAGTAATATCCGGTTGCAGAGTGGATCATGCATGGTGCCGTGCACAGGATCGGGAGCACACCCGCGCGGTACAGTCCGAATAGAATTGCAGCAATCGCGATGCACACCCATCCAATGATATAAAAGCATTTATCTAAAAGTTTGTCGGTTTTCATTTTAACGTTTCCTCTTGTATTATCTTGTTTCAGTATAAACTTTTTAGCATTCCAAAAGCAAGACAGTTTCAATAATTGGCATATAAATTATTGATAACTTTCGTTGACACGCGAACAATAAAGGGATAAAGGATGACGGAGAGATCGCTATCGTTGTCTGCAAAGAATACCAGAATCGGCACATCGGACGACGTTGCATTCTTGATATGCAAAAACTTGCACACGAAAAAGGCATGGACAGTGTCAAAGCCAACATCTACTCTTTCAACACGCAGAGTCAGAACATGTTTCAATCCGTCGGCTTCCGCAAAGTCGATGATGAATGGTATGAATACCGTATAAAAGAATAACCAAAAGACGCGCAGCAAAACCTTACAAAATTTGTAACGTAACGCTGCGCGTCATTTTATTTATCGATTTTATTTATCTGCGATAAAGCAAATCTTACTGATCTTTGTACTCTTCAGCAAGTTCTTTCTCAAGCTCACGAGGACGAAGATCCACACCTCTTGAAGAATCGGAATCCGGATCATCACCGAAATGATAATCGTTACCCGGCAGGATTGCATTTAAGATGATTCCTGCAAGTGCTGCGATTGCCAGAGATGTCAATGTGATGGAAGTTTCACCGATCACGAAGGTAAGTCCGTCTGAGAATCCAAGTCCGCTGACAAGGATAACACCTGCGATAATGAGGTTACGGGACTTTGTGAAATCCACGTGGTTCTCAACAACGTTACGGACACCGATTGCGGAGATCATACCGTAGAGAATGAAGCTGACACCGCCGATGATGGAAGCCGGCATAGAACCGATAATTTCTGCAAACTTCGGAATAAATCCAAGGATGATTGCATAGATAGCAGCCAGACGTACAACCTTCGGATCGTGTACGCGGGACAACTCAAGCACACCGGTGTTCTCACCATATGTTGTGTTTGCAGGTCCGCCAAGGAATGCAGAGAAGGATGTTGCAAGACCGTCACCGATCAATGTGCGGTGAAGTCCCGGATCTTCCAAGAAGTTCTCGCCTACGGTTGCGGAGATGGCTGACATATCACCGATATGCTCCATCATGGTTGCAATCGCGATCGGTGCCATAACAAGGATCGCAGTAAGGTTAAACTTCGGAAGCTGGAATGGTGGCAGACCAACGAAGGAAGCATTTACTACATTTGTAAAATCAAAGATTGCAGATCCGTCCGGATTGGTAAATCCAAGTCCGTGTAACGCAAGTGCAAATGCATAAGAAATCACAACACCGAGAAGGATCGGGATGATCTTGAGCATTCCCTTTCCCCAGATATTAAAGACAATGATAACAGCCAAAGCAACGATTGCGATCAGCCAGTTGGTGGATGCGTTGCTGACTGCGGACGGTGCAAGGCTTAGTCCGATACAGATGATGATCGGTCCGGTTACAACCGGCGGAAGGAAACGCATTACGCGTTTTACACCAATTAACTTAATGATGAGTGCGAGTACCAGATACAGAAGACCTGCAACGAAAATACCACCGCATGCATACTGTAACTTTTCGGAATCCGGCATTTTGGCAAAGATTCCAGTATCAAGGCTTGCGATACTTGCGAATCCACCGAGGAATGCGAAGGAAGATCCTAAGAATGCAGGAACTTTAAACTTTGCACATAAGTGGAAGAACAGTGTACCGAGACCGGCACAAAACAGAGTGACCTGTACGGAGAGCACCTGATTGGTACTTCCAAAGTAACCGTTTACCAGAATCGGAACCAGAATGGTTGCGCCGAACATGGCAAACATGTGCTGCAGACCGAGCAGCAGCATTTTCGGAACGCCTAAGACTCTGGCGTCCTTAATGATGTCTTTTGAGTGATTCATTTGTAACTCCTCCTATTTTTTATACTAATACCCGACGCTTTTGACGCCGGGTGATAGTTCTAAATAAATTGGTCAAAGGACGGCTGTCCCTGCTGTGCCTGCGCACTTTTTTGTGCCTGCACAAAATCCAGTTCGCCGGTAATCTCCAGATACAGATTGGATGTCGTCTGGAACTGATACGGCAAAACCCACAGATAACCGATACCAAGACTTAAGATGCTGAGCGCATGCAGTCCAAGGAAACTGAAAAACAGATAAAGAAGACGTCCCTTGTTTCCCTTCATCGCCTTACGGCTGGTGCGAAGCGCCTCGATCACGCCCATCTCCGGATGATCCAGCATAAAATATACCGTCAGGGCATACTGAAGCTGCACGAATGCGATCAGCAGAATGCTGATGATCGCAAGCACGACAAGGCATGCGACCGTCCATACAGCCACGCCTTTGATATAATAAATCAATGCACCCGCACCGAACGGAACCGCAGCAGCCATGGTGAGAAGCGTCAGAAGAATACCCGCGATCAGAAAACGGTCCGGATGGTTCTTAAACGCATAAAATACCATTCCAAGCGTTCCTTTCTTATTTCTTGCAAGATGCAGATTCAGATTGATCACGCCTGCGGACAGCAGAAATGTGATCAGCGAGATCAGAAAATCCGCCACATAAAAGATGATTGTCTGTCCAATTGGCTGCCGGGAGTCTTGTAGCATAGAAAAAGGGAGTTCTGCCGCCAGAGGAATAATTCCCATAGCGAGGATAGCTCCCATAGAAGTTCGATATTGTCCACTCAAGTTTTCTCGAGCGATACGCTTGAGTTCTTTGCAAGGTCTGTTCATCGTCAAATTGACTCCTTTATAATAGGCAAATCATTACATGCTTTGCCTATTATAACACGGATGTCATAAATCACACAATGCATTCCTTTCATTTTATTGATTTTATTTAGGCGTTTGCGAAACGCCAAAATCCGCATAAATACGGCATTTTTTCTTGTTAAAAACAAAATATCTCCTCAAGGTTTATGGTAAAATAGAGTTGTTCAGAAACTATCAACCAATCCACCTAAAGGAGATATACCTACATGATAACATATAAGCAGCTCACTTTGGCAGAAATTTTTGAAGATTGCCAGAATAAATTCGACAACGACAAATATCAGTTTCTTTCACTTCTTGATGAAGCCATTAACCTTGATGAAATTGTTCCTGTTTCTTTTGTTACTCATTTTCACGCTTCAACCGGAAGACCTCGAAAGCACCAGCTTTATCCAATGCTTAAGGCACTTCTACTTCAGCGTATTTTCTCAATCCCGACCGACACACTCCTGATCGTATTTTTGAAATATTCTCAGGAACTCCGTGATTTCTGTGGCTTTGATGTTGTTCCTGATGCCTCAAAATTTACCCGTTTCAAACAG
>CAVHWG010000109.1:0-6746 GCA_963639645.1 Firmicutes bacterium TM09-10
TTATTACAACTCTATAATCCGGTATCGTCCGTATTAAAACTCAAATCTGATCACGACAAACCCGAATTCGCCTACAACTCTAATATGTAGCGCTCAAACGCATTGATTACCTGCGTATCCCCGATCGCATCCACCCTCGGATACTGTCTGCCGTAATTCATATGCACATGTCCGTGCACAAAATATTTCGGACGATAATTCTCGATCAGGCGGTTAAATGCCTCAAAACCACGATGGCACTGATCTTCCCCATCATGAAATCCGTATGCCGGCGAATGCGTCACAAGAATATCAAACCCCTTATTCACCTTCAGTTTCAGCTTCATTTTAGCGATACGGTGCGCCATCTGCGCCTCCGTGTACTGATTATCGCCATCCTTATAACGATGCGAACCGCCAAGTCCAAGAATCCGTACCCCATTAAAATTGTAGATCTTGTTTTCGATACAGACACAGCCTTCCGGCGGCTTCACTTTATACTTATCATCGTGATTTCCATGTACATACAGCACAGGAACCGGAACCATTGTTGCCAGAAACGTCAGATACTCAGGGTTCAGATCCCCACAGGAAATGATCAGATCGATTCCCTCAAATTGTTCCTTTCGAAAATAGTCCCAGTACATCTTGCACTCTTCATCTGCTAGAAATAGTATTTTCATCCTACTTGGTTTCCTCTACACCCTTCAACTGTACAACGGTCTGTGCCGCATCGATCAGCGTATCCATTGCAGGAATACTACCGATCACATTTGCAACCAGCCAATCCATCTCCATAATCGCTTCCGGCTTCATTGCAACATTACTCTCGTTGCGAAGCTCTCCGTCCTGTGAATAGATTTCTCCATAGAACGGTACAATATCGCCTTTTCGGATATCACTCTTCAAATGATCCGCCAGTCTTCGCACACCGCCCGGAACATTGTTCGAGCAGATCATATCGATGACTCCGGCAGACATGCCCCACCAGTAATTGAGCGCACGTTCCTGCGAATTGCCCTCCGTCTGGTACGAGCCTGCCAGAATGCTCTGAATCATCTTCTCATAGAAAATGCCCCAGTTCCAAAGCGGCATCGCCAGATTGAGTGTCCGTCCGTTCTCAATGCGATACAGACCAAACTGACGATTTGCTTCACTCGGTGTGATCATATCCTGATCGGAGACGACCGAGATATCATTTTCCGCAAGGAAGCGGTCTCTGTCGTAATCTTTCTTGGTTGACCACTCCAGATAAATGTGTGCGCGCGGGTTTGTAAACGATACGCCGAGTGCAAAAGCATTAATATTGGCGATCATGCCGTAGATCGGATAATCGGCAATATAAGCGATCTTGTTATTGTCGGCAAGCGCTCCCGCGATCACACCCGCAATAAACTTTGCCTCGTACATACGTGCATAGTATGTGCGGATATATTTGTGCGGTGTGTTGAGCGTACAGTTTAAAATCTTTACATCCGGATGGTCGACCGCGATCTTAAGGCTCGGCTGCATCATCTGAGGCGCCACCTCAAAGATAATGTCCGCACCCTCACGGATGACTTCGTTTAATACATCCTCCACATTTTCTTCCTGCACACCGCTCACACAGCAGATCGTCTTCATCTGATCCGAGAATGTCTCCTCCAGATAATTTCGTCCGAGCTCATGCGCATAGATCCAGTCGGACTCTTCCGGTGACTTTGGATAGAGGAATGCAACCGTAAACTTACGGTTCGAGGTCGGAAGCAGATAGCTTAAGAAATTCCGCTTCTCCTGCACCGAGGCCGGATCCATCACAAGACCGATCGTTTGCTTGTGTGTCAGAACAACAAACTCATTCCAGCACTTGACAATGTTGGTGTTCAGCTCCGCATCCGACATCGCCAGCACTTCCTTATAGCCGTACACATTGATGAATGCCGTCAGCGCATCCCCCACCGTGATCGGCAGCTTCTTGCCGCCACGGAATTCGTAGGCTTTCGTAAAATGGATCAAAAGGCTGTCAAAATCCGCGCGGGTATTCGGATCCCAGCGTGTCGTGCACCCAATCAGCCGAAGCAGTTCATCAGCCATACCGAGCTTTGTGAATTCCACATTGAAAAGGCCTGTGATCTCATTGAACTTCATATATTCATAGTAGATCTTAACATCCTCATCCTCCGAATATTTCGGAACTTTACGCGTTACATACGCCATGATCGAATCCGCTTCAAAATATTTCAGTACACTGACACGCTTATTTCCCTCCACCACATAGTAGCGGTTCATGTATTCATATGCGATAATTGGATCGCGAATACCTTCATTGACCTGCGCGTCCGAGAGATTTCCCCACTTGACCGCAAACTCTGTATTTTCTTTCAGGATCGGCATAAAATTCGCCGCAAACGAAAAGGTTCGACCCATTGTCGATGTTCCCACAACGAAATCGAGCGGAACCTGAACCAGTCCCATATTCTGCTCGGTCTGTACTTCCTCTCTTGATAAAATTTCATCCAGAACCGGAAGATACGGAAATCTTCCCTGTGAAACACACGCTTTATATTCTTTTTTACCAAGTTTTAACGCTTCTGAATATTCCAGATCACCCATACAACTCTCCTTGTAATGCACTTATTATAACTAATTATGGTTTTCGATATTCCAATTTTACCATATCTGTGTTATGATACCAATGGATTTTAAAAAAAAGCAAAGATTTTCTTCCCTTATTTGTTTCATTTTGGTATAATGGAGGTTAGGAATAGGTACTATGGAGGAAAGTCTATGGAAAGTATTACAAGGGAACAGGCTGATGTGATCGGTGAAGTAGCCAATATCTGTACCGGTACTGCCGCTACCGCACTGAGTCTGATCATTAACCGGGCGACCAATATTACAACTCCGAAGGTAGAAGTTCTCGCCAAAGAAGAGTTGTTGGAACGGGACGATCACATTCTGGTCAAAGTCCCTTACACCAAGGGCTTGGATGGAACCAATCTGATGGTGTTAGATGTAAATGATGCATTGATCATTGCCAATCTTATGATGGGTGGCGATGGTTCAAATGTTTCGGATCTGCAGGTTGACGAGATAATCCTGTCTGCGATTGCGGAAGCGATGAATCAGATGTGCGGATCGATCGCCACTTCGATGGCATCGTTGCTCGCATGTCCGACGGACATTGGATTTCCGCTTATCAACTCCAAGGATCACAAGACTTTTGAGATTCCGGACGAGCTCTGCAACGGAACCGATATTGTTAAGGTAACATTTCGACTGACCGTTGACGGCCTGATCGACAGTTCGCTGATACAGCTGTATCCAATCAGTATTGTTAAACAGATTTTAAAACAGGAGGAAGTATAAATGGCAAAGATTTTAATCGTGGATGACGCAGCGTTCATGCGAATGATGCTCAAAGATATCCTTACTAAGGGAGGATTTGAGATTGCAGGCGAGGCAGCAGATGGCGTAGAAGCAGTTGCAAAATACAACGAGCTGAAGCCGGATCTGGTAACACTCGATATCACAATGCCGAACAAAGACGGAATTCAGGCTCTCAAAGAAATTAAAGCCGCAGATCCTAACGCTACATGTGTTATGTGCTCTGCAATGGGTCAGCAGTCAATGGTTATCGAAGCAATCCAGTCCGGAGCAAAGGATTTCATTGTTAAGCCTTTTCAGGCGGATCGTGTATTAGAGTCCATCCGTAAGATTTTAGATTAATTCGATTCACAGGTATAACAGTATAACAAATACATACGGAGACAATAAATGAAGCGGGACTTCCGAAGCCCCGCTTTTTGTTGTACCCATATTTTTTATAATTCCCTGAGCTGCTCGATTGCGCGTTCTCTCAGTATCACACAACCATGCTCCTCAATGAACGCTTTCCGTTCCGTTCCCACAAGCAGATTGCTCACATATTCGTCCGTTACCGCAGACAGTTTACGCACGTCCGCCTCCCGCTGATTTGACAAATCCATGATGATAAAATACGTGTCGTCCAGCTTATATAATGCATTCGGCGGGCATTCCACAAACGGGACCTGCTTCGCGAAACGCATGATCGTATTCATATCCTCAAACACGAGCATGACAAAGACACGCGCCGTCCCGTCTTCTGCCTGCTGCTTCTTTGCCTCACTGATCTCGTTCCATTTCTGTTGCGGGATCGAGCTGAGCAGGCCGTTGACAATATCCTTCAAATGCTCCATCATCTCATCCGAACCGGGATGTTCGGAAAATGTAAGGGACAATGTATGATCCGGCAGGAAATCGGCACGCACGGTCTTGACTCCTAGCTCAAACTTCGTCTCGAAGCGCTGTTCTGCAAGATCAAAAATCTCATTCATAAATTCCTGTGTGCGTTCCCCGTTGCTCATGATCTCTTCCAGCGTATATCCAAGATCCGTAATCTCCTCTTCCGATATCACGCATCGAATCGTATGCTTACCAATTCGGGAAAATTTCATACACTCACCCTCTTTCCGTTACTTTATAAGTTATTCTCTAATCCAGCTTGATCTGGCGGATCTTCTGCCGGATCCTCTGCAAAGCATTATCGATCGATTTAGGGCTCTTGCCCATGATCTCGGCAATCTGAATATAATGATTTCCGTCCAGATAATACTGCAGAACTTTCCTCTCCATCTTGGAGAGATTCTGTTCCAGTCGCCGCTTGTATTCCTCCCACAGTTCCTGCTCGATCACCATCTGTTCCGGCGTGCGCTCCTGATCCACGAGAAACTCCGCTGCAACCGCACTCTGCTGCTTTTGATCCGAAAGCGAAATATACGAATTCAACGGCTGATGCTTTTTGCGATTGGAAGCTTCAAGCGCCGAGTAGAGCTGACGATTGATACAAAGTTCCGCAAAGTGATAAAAACTCGCGTCCTTATCCGAACGGTAATCCCGGATTGCCTTAAACAGTCCGATCATTCCCTCCTGTATCAGATCCTCTGTCTCGCCTCCGATCAGATACATCGCATTCGTCTTCTTTCGCACCAGCGGCTTATATTTTTCAAGAATATAATCGGTGATATCCTTCTCACCCTGGCGAAGCTTCTCAATCAGTTCTTCGTCGGAAAATGCTTCGTATGGCATCTTATTCTCCAAATCTTAGCCTTTTACTATACGCTGGCGCACGATCTCATATGCCAGTACACCGGTTGCAACCGATGCATTCAGCGAATCGATGTCGCCCTTCATCGGGATGGATGCCACCATATCGCAGTTCTTCTTTACGAGCGGGCTGACGCCATCTCCCTCGTTGCCGATCACAAGTCCGATCGGTCCGGTCATATCCAGATCATACATTCTCGTGCCGTCCATATCCGCACAGACAAACCACATGCCCTTGTCCTTGAGTTCCTTCATCGTGTTGGAGATGTTGGTCACTTTAGCAACCGGGGTGTAGTTGATTGCACCTGCGGATGTCCGTGCAACCGTCGGTGTCAGTCCTACCGCACGGCGTTTCGGAATGATCACACCGTGTGCGCCCGCCTGGTTCGCGGTACGGATGATCGCGCCGAGATTATGCGGATCTTCGATGCCGTCTAAGATAATGATAAACGGCGGTTCTCCCTTGGCTTCTGCCGCAGCTAAAATATCATCCACCTCTGCATACTCATAGGCAGCACTGACTGCGATCACACCCTGATGCTTGCCGGTCTCCGACAACTGGTCAAGGCGTTCCTTCGCCACATAGTTGATGATCGTATCGTGTTTTCTCGCCTCTCTGGTAATGGACTTTACCGGTCCATCCTGACAGCCGTCCAGCACATATAATTTATCAATTGTCTTTCCGGAACGAAATGCTTCCAGTACCGCATTTCTTCCTTCAATTTTACTTTCTTCGTATCCCATCTGTTCTCCTATCCGGTGTTACAGGCTGAGTCCCAGTCCGTCCACCGCAATCCTGATCAGTTCCACCATCCGCTCAAAACGGTCCGTCACATACAGATATCCCATGACTGCCTCAAGTCCGGTTGCCTTGCGGTAATCGGCCATCGTCGCATTCTTCGCCATCGTCGGTGACTTTGCATTGCGGCCTCTCTTGTAGATTGCCAGTTCCTCCTCCGTCAGCTGCGGCTCAAGGTACTCGATCATGACCGCCTGTGTGTGTGCCTTCACGATCTGACTCGTTCTGCGGTGTAACTGGTTGGCGCGTGTATTGCCTTTGCCGACGACCACCGACCGGATCACGAGATCAAAGATCCCGTCCCCGATGTACGCCAGTGTCAGCGGCGAATAGGTCCGCACATCCACGTCTGCCACGCCAAATTGTTCTCTGATATATGAATCAATTCCTTTTGCCATTATACAAGCTCCCAGACAACCCCTTCGCGGGTATCCTTGATTGCAACGCCTTTTGCAAGAAGCTCGTCACGGATTGCATCCGCGCGGGCAAAATCCTTCGCTTTCTTTGCCTCGGCACGCTCTGCGATCTTCTCCTGAATAAAGCTTTCCAGATCGGAATCCACATTGGTTCCCGCCTCGAGCAGCTTTGTACCTGCGGTGGTCAGATTCAGTGACAGTACCTTATCGAAATCGTTGAGCAGTGCAAGCTTTGTCTTACCGCTTATATCGGCTTTTACCACGTCATAGACAACTGTGATCGCCATAGAAGTATTCAGATCGTTGCAGATTGCATCCTCAAACTTTGCCTTGTACTCGGCAAATGCATTCCCGTCAAGGTCGCCCTCATCCTGAATAGTTGCGATCTTCTTGACCAGCTTCTCGTATGCACTTTCCACATTGTCCAGATTCTCATAAGAGAATAC
>CAVHWG010000110.1:0-3965 GCA_963639645.1 Firmicutes bacterium TM09-10
GGATCCTGACGGCGGATCACGGAAACGATCCGACTTACAAGGGCACGGATCACACAAGAGAACAGGTACCGTTTCTTGCCTACTCGCCGTCCGATACCGGAAGCGGCGAGCTTAAGACAAGTGATACATTTGCGGTCATCGGTGCGACGATCGCAGATAATTTCGGTGTGAAGATGCCGGAGGGCACGATCGGAACATCGATCTTAGAACAGATTAAATAGAATAAATTCTGCTTGACTCTACAACGGTTATAGAGTTTAAATTGTAGGTAGTACAAGCAGAAAGGAACTTCCACAATGGAAAAAAATCTCACAAGCGGCAGTGTCTTAAAGAATGTCATTGTCTTTTCGCTGCCGTATTTATTATCCTATTTTTTACAGACACTTTATGGTATGGCGGATCTGTTTATCATCGGTCAGTTCGACGGAGTCGCAAGTACGACCGCTGTGTCGATCGGTTCGCAGCTTATGCATATGATTACGGTTATGCTTGTAGGTCTTGCGATGGGAACAACGGTCAGCATCGCGCAGGCGGTCGGAGCGGGAGCGCACAAGCGTGTGTCGCAGAGCGTCGGCAATACGGTTGTTTTGTTTATGATCGTGGCGGTTGTATTGATGGGATTATTGCTCGTGATCGTCAATCCGATCGTAGCTGTGATGTCAACCCCGGCAGAAGCGGTCGACGGCACGGTGGCGTATCTTAGGATCTGTTTTATGGGGATTCCGTTTATTACGGCGTACAATATTATCAGTTCCATTTTCCGTGGCATGGGCGACAGCAAAAGTCCGATGTATTTTATCGCAATTGCGTGCTTTGCCAATATTGTGCTCGATTATGTATTTATCGGCGGCTGTAAGATGGGACCGGCGGGAGCCGCGCTCGGAACAACGGTCGCGCAGGCAATAAGTGTCGTAATCTCTTTGATCGTTATTGTAAAAAAGCAAAGCATCACGCTTGCAAAAGAAGATTTTAAGCCACAGGGGGATGTGATGAAGAAGATCCTTTCCATCGGCATTCCGGTGGCTTTGCAGGACGGATTGATCCAGATTTCGTTTTTGATCATTACGATCATTGTCAATCAGCGAGGACTCAATGATGCGGC
Source organism: Firmicutes bacterium TM09-10 (assembly GCA_963639645.1). Classification (GTDB taxonomy): domain Bacteria; phylum Bacillota; class Clostridia; order Lachnospirales; family Lachnospiraceae; genus Roseburia. The sequence goes on from CAVHWG010000110.1 coordinate 1,103, forward strand.
AGCAGTCGGTATCGTAGAGAAGATCATCAGTTTTCTGTTTCTCGTGCCTTCTTCGATGCTCTCCACGGTGTCGGCACTCGGTGCGCAGAATATCGGTGCCAACAAGCCGGAGCGTGCGATGCAGACACTTAAGTATGCCATCATGATCGCATTCGGATTCGGATTGATCGCTTCCGGTGTGATCCAGTTTATGGCGGAGCCGATCGTGGCGCTTTTTACCGATGCCAATGCCACGGGAGGGGCAGAAGTGATCTATCAGGGTGGACAATATCTCAGGGGTTATATCTGGGATTGTGTGTGTGCGGGAATCCATTTCAGTTTCAGCGGTTATTTCTGCGCGTGCGGCAAGTCGGGACTGTCGTTTTTACATAACATTCTGGCGATCGTGCTCATCCGTGTGCCGGGAGCGTATCTGATGTCGGCGCTTTTCCCGACGACGCTTCTTCCGATGGGACTTGCGACAGCAGCAGGATCCTTGTTCTCGGTGATCATCTGTGTGATCGCGTTTACCATTCTCCGGAAGAGTTCCGATAATTACAAGTATTAATATATGCTAACTGTTACTATTTGAACAGCAGTTAGACAAAGGCGTCTGAAAATCTGAAAGACCTCAGATTTTCAGGCGCTTTTAATTTTGTCACTAGGATTAGGAGGAAACGATATGGAACGAACAAATTATTCATCAGGAGCACCATTGGAAGAAAAGGTAGGATATTCCCGTATGGTCAAAAAAGGACCATTTGTTATGATTGGTGGAACAACGGCGGTACAGCCGGATGGAACGGTATATGGAGAAACACCGTATGAGCAGGCAAAATATATTTTTTCAAAATTTGTAAAGTTACTTGCCGAAGCAGATGCAAAACCAGAGGATGTTGTAAGCGTGGAGGCTTTTATCACAGATATGAAATATGGGAAAGAAGTAGGAGACGCTTATTCAGAGGTGTTTCGTGATATTAAGCCACTGTTTACTATGGTTGCAACACCGGCACTCAATCGACCGACACAGTTTGTTGAAATTGAGCTTACAGCAATTACAGATTAGGAGGAATATTCAATGGTTAATTACACATGCATGCAGAATGTAAAACTTATGGTGGGAGAAGGCTGTCATACACAGATGGGAGAAGCATTAAAAGAAGCGGGTTATAAAAAGGCGTTCGTTGTCTATGATGGTGGTGTGAAAGCTGCAGGTATTATTGATAAAGTGTTGGAGAGCTTACGGATTGCTGAGATTGCCTACACAGAATTTGATAAAGTATTGCCGGATCCACCAGCGGAAGTTGTAGATGAGGGAGCAAAATTATGTAAAGAAGAGGCATGTGATTGTGTCATTGGTATTGGTGGAGGCAGTGCAATTGACACTGCAAAAGGCATCAACATTTTGCGTGTAAATGGAGGGAATATTTTAGATTACGCTGATCCGGAAAAAGAAATGAAAAAATCATTGGGATTAATGAGTGTACCGACAACTTCTGGAACAGGTTCGGAAATGTCAAATGGACTTATTATTTCCGATACAGCGAATGATAGTAAGGTTGCTATTCTTGTTGTAAATGGAATGAGTGAGTTTGCAGTTATTGATCCGACATTTGCAGCAGGAATGCCTCTTGGACTTACAATTATGACTGGATTAGACGTATTTTCTCATGCAGCAGAAGGTTATACATCTGTCTTGGCTAATCCAATGACAGATATGATTAATATGTCCATAATGCAGACGGTTGTAGAATATTTGCCACGTGCAATCACAGATGGAACAGATATGGAAGCACGTACAAAAATGCATATTGCCGCGTCATTGGGGGGATGGATGCTGGCTAATTCCAGCGCGCACGTGGGACATTCCATTGCCCATGTAATAGGTGGAATGTATCATATTCCGCATGGTGCATGCTGTGCATATTCGCTCCCTGTAGTATTAGAAAAAATCAGTTCAGTTTTACCGGAAAAAGTAAAGACCATTGGGAAAATTTTAGGTGTCTCTTATGATGAAACAGAAAATGCAGAGGAGATTGGCAAAAAGACAGCAGAGTATTATAAGAAATTTGCATATGACACGGTTGGAGTTAAGCCGGTAAAAGATTATATAACGGATGTTACAAAAGTGGATGGATTGGCAGAAAGAGTGGCTGTAGAACCTTTAGCAGCGTTGTCCCCTGTAAACATTACAAAAGAAATTGCAATGGAGATGTTGAAAAAAATTTTCGAATAGTTCCGATTTCTACAATTTTTGAAAAAGGCATCTGTATATAATACAAGACATAAGAGGGGATGCAATATAAGTTGTATCTCATTGGACAAAGGCGTCTGGCAGATGAGAATCTGTGCGGGCGCTTTTTATTTTGGAAACTTTGGAGAATAAAACTTTACACGAAAAGGAGTGTTGATTATGGCAGAGAGAATAAAAGAGCATCCAATACTCGGCGTCCAGGAAAAGGGAGCAACTGTCAAATTTACATTTGATGGAAACGAGATTGAAGGAATGGAAGGGGAACCGATTGCTGCTGCATTAAAGGCTGCAGGGGTGATGGTTCATAGATATACAAAAAAAGAACACAAACCACGTGGAATCTTTTGTGCGATTGGAAGATGTACTGATTGTGTTATGGTTGTGGATGGAGTACCGAATGTGCGAACATGTATTACACCGCTAAAGGCAGGAATGGATGTCAGAACGCAGTATGGTGTTAGCGATAAACCATTTGCGGAGCAGTAAAGTTCAAGAACAAGGAGGACACTAGGATGAAAAGATATGATTTAATAATTGTCGGAGCTGGTCCTTCCGGCCTGTCAGCAGCGATTGAGGCAGCAAAAAGAGGACTGAAAGTAGTTGTATTTGATGAAAATGAAAAACCGGGTG
>CAVHWG010000111.1:0-2297 GCA_963639645.1 Firmicutes bacterium TM09-10
GCTATAATGTTTATGAATATGTATATCAATATTAGCGGAGGAATATATTCGTGAAGATTATAATTGCCGGTGATGGCAAGGTTGGATTGACTTTGACGCAGAAATTGTCAGCGGAAGGACATGACCTTACTTTGATTGATTCAAACCAAAAGGTGTTGGATTCCAGTGTGGAACGATATGATGTCATGGGGGTGCAGGGCAACTGCGCCTCCATGCGCGTGTTAGAGAGTGCGGACGTCCGCAAGGCAGATCTGCTGATCGCTGCGACAAGTGCGGATGAGATCAATCTGCTCTGCTGTATGACGGCGCACGGTTTAAACCCGAAGATTCATACGATCGCAAGAATCCGTAACCCGGAATACGGAAAGCAGATTTTTACGATGAGGGATGTCTATTCCCTGTCTCTTATGGTCAACCCGGAGAAGCAGGCAGCACGCGAGATTGAGCGTCTGATCAAGTACCCGGGATTTTTGCAGAGAGATACCTTTGCCAAAAGCCGCGTGGAGATCGTGGAACTTCGTATTGATGAGGGCAGCAAGCTTTGCAACGTTGCGCTCAATGATCTCGACAATATTATCAACTGCAAAGTGCTTGTCTGTGCGGTCAGCCGCAAAGGCGTGGCACAGATTCCGGACGGACATTTTGTTTTGCAGGAAGGAGACCGTGTCTTTGTTACGGCACCTTCCGAGAACCTGACGATTCTGCTCAAGAGTCTTGGTGTGATCACCCATAAGGCGAAGCGCGTCATTATCTGTGGCGGTGGACGAATCGGTTATTATCTGGCTGAGCGCCTTGCGAGAAACGGTGTTACCGTACAGCTCATTGAACAGGATGAGGAACGCTGCATCGAGCTGGCAAACAAGCTGCCGAAGGAAGTGTGCGTGATCCATGGCGATGCGAGCAACCAGTTCCTGTTGGAGAGCGAGGGCATCTATGACTGTGATGCGCTGGTGTCGATGACCGGAATTGATGAAATGAATATGATTATCTCACTTTACGCGAAGAACTGCGGCGTACCGCAGGTGATCACGAAAGTCGGACATATGGAGATTCACAATATCCATGATTCCTTAGGACTTGGAAGTGTGATCTGCCCAAAGGAACTCTGCTGCAACAATATCGTACGTTATGTGCGTGCGATGCAGAACACTGCCGGTGCCGCGCTGACGCTGCATAACATTGCGGAGGGACAGGCAGAGGCACTTGAGTTTGTTGTAGATGAGAAAACGCGTTATATCGGAACACCGCTCCGTGAGATGAATACGAAGGAGAATGTCCTGATCGTCTGCATCAGCCACGGAAGCAAGACGGAGATCCCGAGCGGTAATTCTATGTATCAGAAGGGGGACTCGCTGATCGTCGTTGCGAAAAGCGGAATGTCGCTTCTGCAGATAAACGATATTTTTGAGTGAGGAAGCTATGAACTATAAAATGATGGGAAAATTTATTTCCCAGATCCTGTTTGTGGAGGCAGTATTTATGCTGCCTGCATTATTGATCAGTACGATGGAGCACAATATTCCCGCTATGTGGGGATTTGCGCTTGCCATCGTGATTACGGCTGCCGTGGCATCGATCATGTATGTGCTGTGCCGTCATGCGGTGCGACGCTTTTATGCGAGAGAAGGTCTTGTCTGTGTTGGTATGAGCTGGATCTTTTTGAGTCTTATGGGATGTCTGCCTTTCTTTATGTCTGGCGAGATTCCGAATTTTTTGGATGCATTGTTTGAAATCGTATCCGGATTTACTACGACGGGAGCAACGATTCTGTCGAATGTAGAGGGTTTGTCGAAAGGCATGCTCTACTGGCGAAGCTTCAGCCATTGGCTGGGTGGAATGGGCGTACTCGTATTCTTGCTGGCAGTGGGAAGCAGCGGGGAAAAGGGAAGCGGCTTTACGCTGCATCTTCTTCGTGCGGAGAGTCCGGGACCGACGGTTGGAAAACTGGTTCCGAAGATGCGCACCACTGCACGTATCCTGTATTTGATCTATATTTTGCTGACCGTTGTGAATTTTTTCTTCCTGATCATCGGAGGTATGTCTCCGTTTGAGTCGGTCTGTACGGCACTCGGCACGGCGGGAACCGGAGGATTCGGAATCAAGAATGACAGCATGGCGGGCTACAGTCCGTATATTCAGAATGTATGTACCGTATTTATGCTTCTCTTCGGTGTCAACTTCGGTTGCTATTATCTGCTTCTGGTGAAGCAGATTAAGTCGGTGTTTAAAGACGAGGAGCTGCGTATGTACTTTGCGATCGTCCTCGGAAGTATCGTGGTGATCACATGGAACCTCCG